>NZ_JAHRFC010000003.1:0-95411 GCF_020883015.1 Microcoleus sp. CAWBG640 | reverse complement strand
AGTTAACTGGTTCCCCGGCTCTGCCTGGGAACCGATGTCTAGAGGCTCTGCCTCGTTTTTCTAGTTAACTGGTTCCCCGGCTCTGCCTGGGAACCGATGTCTAGAGGCTCTGCCTCGTTTTTCTAGTTAACTGGTTCCCCGGCTCTGCCTGGGAACCGATGTCTAGAGGCTCTGCCTCGTTTTTCTAGTACGAAAATTGGAGGCAGAGCCTCCGGATCTGCGTTCCCAGGCAGAGCCTGGGAACGAGTAGAATTCCCCATGAACAATTCCCAATTCCCAATAATTATGAAAAACTGGAAAAGTATTCTCTTATATATAGGTGTAGCGTATATAGTTTTGCTGTTAGGTCCGATCGCCGGATTTGACTTGCCGAAAATTGTTGGTGAAATAGTCAAAAGTCCTGAAGTTCTGATTCAACAATTGTTAGTGGGTTTGGTCAACGGGGCGCTGATTGCAATTATTGCTTTGGGTTACACGATGGTTTATGGGATTATTGAGTTAATCAATTTTGCTCATGGCGATTTGTATATGTTGGGCGCTTTTGCTTCGCTGACTGTATTTGGGGCATTTGGCATTCAAGACGGTGCACCTTTAGGTATTGCGATACCGGTGATGTTAATCGCTTTAATTGTATGTTCGGTGTTTTGTGCGGGTCTGAATATTGTGGTGGAAAAGTATGCTTATCGACCTTTGCGAAATGCTCCTCGTTTGGCTCCGTTAATTTCGGCGATCGGGGTTTCGTTTATTTTCCAAAATATGGGATTATTTTGGGGAGGATTGAAAGCTTTTATTCCGGTGATGGGTTCTAATTCGGCTGCTCCGAAAAGCTTCCCCGATTTGTTGCCCAGGGTTGATATTCTCAAAGCAATGGGAATTGAAACGACTATTGTATTTACTACTAAAGATTTAATTGTGTTGGTAGTAGCTGTGGTATTGATGGTTTTGCTTCATGTGTTCGTGCAGTACACTCGTCTGGGAAAGGCGATGCGGGCAACGGCTCAAAGCCGCGATGCTGCTAAAATTATGGGGATTAATGTGGATCAGATTATTGCTCTAACTTTTTTGATTGGTGGGGCTTTGGCTGGTTCGGCGGGAATTTTGGTTGGTTTGTACAACAATACTATTGTGTTTACGATGGGGTTTACGGCGGGTTTGAGGGCTTTTACGGCGGCGGTTTTGGGGGGGATTGGTAATATTGTGGGGGCGATGTTAGGAGGGGTTTTGATTGGGGTGTTGTCGTCTTTGAGCGACCAGTATTTATCTAGTCGCTGGACTAATGCTTGGGTGTTTGGGGTTTTGGTGGTGATTTTGGCTTTTCGGCCGGGCGGTTTGTTGGGTGAGAATGTTCAGGAGAAGGTTTAAAGTTGCAGGGTTGAAAAAATGGCAAAAGACATTTATCATTACCAAATAACTGGTTCCTAGGCTCTGCCTGGGAACCGATATCCAGAGGCTCTGCCTCGCTTGGTAAAATTGGAGGCAGAGCCTCCGGATCTGCGTTACCAGGCAGAGCCTGGGAACGAGTAGACGAGTAGGAACAATAATTGCAGTTGAAATCAAAAGTTTTATTGGCAAATCTCCAGTAAAAGATTTGGAAAATCCGATCGGGCAATATAGTTTGTACTTAACGCTCTTATCTAGATTAAACCCAGAGCGCACGCTATATTTAGCAATTGTTGAGGAAGTTTATTCTACTTCTTTTTCGGAGAAAATAGTGCAAGTTGTGCTCGAAGATGGGGGAATAAAGCTCATTGTTGTAGATCCAGTTAAGGAGGTTATTACAAAATGGATAAACTAGACGAGTACCGGGACTTAATCTATAAAATATTGTCTTACTATGCTAATTTGCCATACAGATATGGCGATATTAGCAGCTATGTGATTGTCAGCCAAGACCGCAATCATTTTATGTTGATGCACGAAGGTTGGGAAGAGCGCAAACGCACTCATGGTGCGGTAGTTCACGTTGAAATTCGCAACGAGAAACTCTGGATTCATTATGATGGTATTGAAGACGGAATTACCGATGAATTACTTGAGGGTGGTGTTCCGGAAAATTGTATTGTTTTGGCTTTTCATTCGCCGGAAGTACGCAAACATACTGGATTTGCGATCGCCTGAAAAATCGATCGCGATCGCATTAAATATTACCAGGTTTAAGCCAGCCAAAAACTTCTCCTAAAGTCAACTGCATTGGCGGCATAAATTCGGGAACCGGAAGTATATCTGTAGGTTCTTGCAAGGAAATCGGCTGCTGCTTTGCTGGATAAGCTAAGATGTTTTTCTCATCGGGATCGAGTAACCAACCCATCTGGCAACCGGCGTTCAAACAGTGCAAAATATTGTTGGTAACTTTGGTTTGGCTTTGGCCTGGGGACAAAATTTCGATCGTCCAGTCTGGGTGAGCATTAAATGTATTGGCAATTTCGCCGTCAGCATCTAGGGGAATGCGATTCCACACAAAAATCGCGACATCGGGAACAATCGAACGTCCCCCAAAGGTGCAACGAAGTTCTGGAAATGCCCAAGCAATCCGCTGAGGTTTGCCCACTGCATTAACTGTCGTGATCAGTTCTCCCTGAATTGTACTGTGTTTTCCTTTTGGCATAGGTTTTTCTAAAATAGCACCGTTGACGTACTCGCTAGCGGGTTTGGTTTCTGGCAGTTGCAAAAACTCGTCTAAGGTGATAGTTTTTTCTGGAGCTTGTACCATATCGCGATCGCCAGTTTGAAGTGTGTTGCGGTAACAGTCCCAGTATATTTCAATTTTCGTCGCTTTTGGTGCAACAATCGAAGTCAAAAGACTTTAAACTGTACCTAGTCTCCCAGTTTCCAGACCAAGCAGTCTAGGGAATTGGTTGAGGCAGAAGTTGGCACAGCCCCCGTCAGTCGGATCTATACTGCAACTCTTAGCCTTTTTCTATTTGGCGCATGACTAATAACTACTGACTAATAACTAATGACTAATAACTAATGACTAATGACTAATAAAATAATCAAAGCAATTAAATCAAGTGGTCTTTTAGGGGCGATCGCCTCTTTGACTGTACTCCTATTCGGCGGTTGGAGTGGAACAGTCATCGGCTGGCTGATGGGCACGGCAGCGGGCTTTATGGCTGGTCAAGAACAGAAGGCTGACAACCCAAAAATGGGTGCGACTATCGGCAGTTTAGCGGGCTTGGGCTTGGGAGTTTGGCTATTAGTTGCTAGCGTGGTAGAAGGGGTGGTAGTTAGACCTTTTTCTGGTCAATCTGCGGTGGATTTAGCGACTACTTTGCTCTATGGAATTTGCAGTTTGGCGATCGCAATTTTTACCGCTACATTAATGGGTGCTCTACAAGGTTTACCAAACGAACGCCAGCGATTGGCAACTTTGGTGACATTAGCTTTTATTCTAATTCTGTTTCCGTTCATCGATATTCAGGCTAAAACTGGTTGGATTGCGACTGTAGTACAGATTCAAATCTTTATTATGTTGGCGCTGGGTTTAAACATTACTGTGGGTTTTGCGGGGTTGTTGGATTTGGGATATGCGGCGTTTTTTGCGATCGGCGCTTACACCACGGCTTTGCTATCTTCTGGACAGGTAAATATTGCTTGGAATTTTTGGATAGTTTTGCCGATCGCAGCCGGTGTAGCTGGCATATCGGGGGTAATCCTGGGTATTCCCACCCTGCGACTCAAGGGCGACTATTTGGCAATTGTTACCCTCGGCTTTGGCGAAATTATCCCGGTTGTCTTTAGAAACTTAACCGCGATTCGGATCGATGAACCAGTCTCGAAGATTGTGGCTTCGTTGTTGGGGAAACCAGAGTTGGTGTTATGTCTCGTTGGGTGCGATCGGCCTTTCAACCTCACCGGTGGCGAAGCAGGAATCAACCCGATCGGGCGTCCATCTCTCCCCATCATCGGCACTTTCAGCACCGGCAACTACTTTCCCTGGTACTACCTAATTTTACTATTAGTAGTCTTCTCATACTTTATGATTTCCCGACTCCGAGATTCCCGCCTAGGGAGGGCATGGAATGCCATGCGCGAAGATGAATTAGCGGCTAGTGCCATGGGCATTAACCTCGTCAAAACCAAACTTTCGGCTTTTGCAATGGGAGCCACATTTTCGGGGTTTGCAGGCGCGTTTTACGCAGCTTATATCAGCGCCATTTTTCCCAGCGTCTTTGATTTTTCCGTCTCCGTAATCATTCTGTGCATGGTAATTTTAGGAGGCTTGGGCAACATGACTGGTGTGATTTTGGGCGGTATCATTATCATGTCCGCCGATCGCCTCTATCTACCCCAACTAGCCCAAGTCCTGAAAGGTTTTCTGAATACTTTTGTACTACCCAGGATTGCCATCCCGCAGTTAGCAGACTTTCTGGCTACCAGTTTAGACCCGATTCAAATGCGTTTATTTCTGTTCGGTTTAACTCTAGTTGTCATGATGATTGTCCGCCCAGAAGGGCTGATTCCCGATAAAATTCATCAAGCTGAATTGCATGATGATGCTGAAGCGAGTAATGAGTCTTTAGCAGATGCCAGAAGTCAATAGTAATATCAATTCTGGTTAATTGGCGATCGCTATTCAACAAAACATCAGACAAGGGGGAAACATCAGCGATGAGTAATAATTTAACTGGGACTGCTTTTATTGTGGCAGAATTTAGAGCAGAAGAAAATGCAGAGACTACCCCTCTTTACACTGACAATGTAGTACAAATATGGCTAAATGAAGAAACCAGAAAAATTGCCAGCGAAATAGCTCAAAACTCTCCGGCTGCTAAAGAAATGATTAAATTGCGGACTAAATATTTTGATGATATTTTGTCCAATCAAATTTTAGCAGGCTGCAAGCAAATTGTGATTTTAGGCTCTGGTTTGGATACTCGCGCTGCTAGAATAAATGGATCGGGAGTGATTTATTTTGAAATAGACGATCGCGCGACACTGGAACTAAAAGCAGAAACTCTCAAAGCTCATAAAATCAAGGCAAATGTCCGCTACATTCCCGGCGATTACGTCCAAAATAATTTAATCGCTTTGTTGAAACAGAGCGATTTTGATTTTGAGCAACCTACATATTTTTTGTGGGAAGGTAACACTACCTTAATTGCCAAAAAAAATGTCATCTTTGTATTAGAAACAATTCGCGACAATGTTAAGGATTTTAAATTGTCCTTTGATTATATGTCGGAAAAAGTGATTGCGAGAACCACGGGCTACCAAGATATCAATGATTACATAGATAAATACGAAAGTATGTACACACCGTGGATTACTGGGTTTGAAAATATTGAGACTTTGGCTGACGAACTAAGTCTCAATATTATTGATAACTTCTCAACTGCCGAGTTGCACGAACAATATCGCCCTCACCGTTCGTTAGCATCTAATCTTTTAAAATTCTACTTTGTTTGTACGTTAGAACTTATATCTGAGTAGTAAAAAACCATATTTAACCGCAGAATGTAATACGGGCTATACAAAGTTTCGTCCGCCTGCGCCCACTGGAAAACAAGTAAAGTAATAGGAAGTAGAACAAAAATGTCATTATTAGAAGCACAACAACTTACCATGCGATTCGGCGGCTTGACTGCCGTCAATCAGGTCAGCTTAACTTTAGAAAAAGGGTCGATCGCCAGTTTGATCGGCCCCAACGGTGCAGGTAAAACCACATTTTTTAATATGCTAACGGGCATCTACAAACCGAGTGCCGGTCAGTTGGTACTGGAAAATAAAAATATTACAGGCTTACCGCCCGATCGCCTGACAACTTTTGGCATTGCTAGAACCTTTCAAAATATCCGTTTGTTTAACAACATGACTGTGCTGGATAATGTGCTAGTAGGTAGACACTGTCGCTTAAAAACAGGTTTGTTGGGTGCAATTCTCCGCCCTCCCACTGTGACTTTGGAGGAACGGGAAGCTAAGAAAAAAGCCTTGACGATGCTAGAATTTGTCGGTTTAGGTGCTGCGAAAGCCCCGGAGTTGGCAAAAAACCTTTCCTACGGCGACCAGCGTAGATTGGAAATTGCTAGGGCTTTGGCATCGGACCCGAAAGTTTTGCTTTTAGATGAACCGACTGCGGGGATGAATCCGAACGAAACTGCCGATTTAACTCGCTTTATTTACCGGATTCGGGATGAGTTGGATTTGAGTATTTTGCTAATTGAACATGATATGAAAGTGGTGATGGGAATTAGCGATCGCGTCAGTGTTATGGAATATGGCACTAAAATTGCAGAGGGAACTCCGGCAGAAGTTCGCGCTAATCCTCGCGTGATTGAGGCATATTTAGGAAAAGAAGAAGATGCTAACGGGTAATAGTTCGACGAGTTGAATTGCCAAAATAATTAGGACGGATTTGCGTGTCCATCCTAAAATTTGATTGCCACAAATTTTGCAATTTTCTCTGGGGACTTTACAGATTTATGTTGTGGGATTTTTACTAAACTTTTGAGGGGATTTCAGAGAATTTATTCTTGAGTTTTAGCGCCCTGACCAACAATCCGAAAAACAGTGCCGTACCTAATATTGTACTGGGTTCTGGAACTGCTTCTGCTGGTGCTTCTGCTTGTACTTCTGCAAAATTGTTCTGAATTTCTACTAATCTTAAGCTAGTCGCGCTGTCGAAGGTCCGTGAATACCTCCACAAAGAAGTAAACAGGACGCTTTCTATAGTGTTTCCTGGTGCGTAAGGTGGTCTTAAAGTTAATTTAATTGCACCGAAATCGAAGTTATCGCTGCTGCTGTACAGGTTCCGAGTAAAGCCCTGAGAAGAGTCTAAATCACCAGAAATCTGAAAAGAATCTAATAAAATGTTGGTAACAGTGTCAATCAACCCTAAAAATATACTTCCCCTGGCAATAGCGCGTTCAGATTGGCGGTTGTCAACTGATGCAAAAAGATTTAAATCTGTCATAGCACCGAAGGAAAAAGTTTCTTTGGCATCAATGTAGAAGTCGCCGATAACTGTTGCTTGACTTTTGGCTGAACCTGTATAGTTGCTGCCGCTGCCTGTGACTTCACTCTTGGAGAGGCTTGCAGCCAGCAATTGCTGACAGTTAGATATAAAAGCTGGATCGGCGCTGGCTTGGCTAATCACAACACCGTTGTTAGCTATCCTCGAAGTGTTAGTGTCAGTAGATGTATCTGTCTCTGTCGGTCTGTGACTGAAGTTCTTAATTATTATTTGTGCGGTAGAACCTGCTATTGTAGCAGCACTGCTGGGCGCGATACCTACAGTCAAGCTGCTGAGTAAAGGGGTTGCTAATAAAAATGCGATCGCTCCAGTGCTGTGATTTAATTTCATGGCGGATATCCTAAAATTTGTACTTTTTTTAGTGCTGTGATTCTTTTGTTTTGTACTGGTTGGTTGTACTTACGTATTAATATTATCTCTTGAATGAGAGATTTTTGTAAAGCTACCGTCAAGAAATCATTTGTTTTATTAAAAGTTCTGTAAAGCAGGTGGCACTAACTTATCAAAATACCTGGAGTCAAAGCTATTGCTGGGTGTTGATTTAAGTTAAAATACTGTTTACTATAAAAAAGGTTAATTGTAAATTAATGCAATAAAAATTTATAATTAGTCTGGATAATATAACAAAGGAGAAAGAGTAATTATGTTGGAAATCAAAGACATTCACACCTACTACGGAAATATTCACGCCCTCAAAGGAGTATCGCTAACAGTCTCTCAGGGAGAAGTTGTGACATTAATCGGTAGCAATGGGGCTGGGAAAACTACAACTCTCCGCACGATTCAAGGGCTGCTGCGCCCACGCCAAGGTACTGTGTTATTTGAAGGGAAGCCTTTGGAATCGCTGTCTACAGAGGCGATTGTCCGTTTGGGTATTTCTCAAAGTCCCGAAGGGCGGCTAATTTTCCCGCGCATGACAGTACAAGAAAACCTAGAAATGGGTGCTTATCTCCGTAATGATACTCTCGGTATTAAATCAGACATGGAAAAAGCATTAAATTTATTTCCCCGTTTGCGAGAAAGAATTAGTCAAAAAGGCGGTACTCTTAGCGGTGGTGAACAGCAAATGTTGGCGATCGGTCGCGCTTTGATGTCGCGCCCCCGTCTGTTATTATTGGATGAGCCGAGTATGGGACTCGCACCGATGTTAGTGAGTCAAATTTTTGCGATCGTCCGCGATATTAATGCTCAAGGTACAACTATTTTACTCGTAGAACAAAACGCCCGCATGGCTTTAAGTGTAGCTCATCGCGGTTATGTCATCCAAACTGGTCAAGTTGTAGTCGCCGGTAGTGCTAGTGATTTGCAGTCAAATGAAACTGTTCGCAAAGCATATTTAGGTGAAAGTTAAATAGTTATATTTGTTATTTGTTATTTGTTGTTTGTTATTTGTGATTGGTTATATCAAATCCGGTAGCATCTGAATGATTCAGATCTCTATTCTCTCCCTCTGTGTCCTCTGTGTTCTCTGCGGTTAAATCATTCCGATGCAGCCGGAAACGATATTATTTGTTGGTAAAAACAACACTAATAATCAACAAATAATAGGACTTACGGATAAGCTCTATATGTAGTGTAAAAAATGTGGATTTTAGAGCAACTCATAGTCTTACAGAATATTTTTGGTGTAAGTCCTGAATAACCCACAACAAATAACAAATAACAAATAACCAATAACCAATAATAAATAACCAATTACCCAAGGGGCGCTCGCAATTGCCGCCTCTCCAACTCCCGTTCAAAAGCCACGCGCACTTTTTCCCACTCCACTTCCGCTTCAAACAGCCAATCGCGGGCTATTCCAACATCAAAAGTCTGGCTCCCTCCCGACTCAACCGCCGCACGGCTAATCGACTCCAACTCCTTGCAAACTTCCGAAAAAGACACCGCCCCCAAATTAGCACTACTAGACTTTAGCGTGTGAGAAGCCAGCTTCAAACTGTCAGCATCGCCAGTAAAAATAGCCTCTTTGATTGCTTCTAAATGTCGCGGTGCATCTGCTAAATAGATATTAATTAAATCTGCTAAAAAATTGGGGTCATCATCATCATCTAGCTCGCTGAGATTTTGTAAAATATGAAAATCTATCGGCGAAACATTTTCGGTTTTAACAATAGGAGAACCAGTCCCATAGCCACTTTCTAATTTGCGAGGGACACTGCCATTTTTGGACTCATTAACCGCAGTCAATCCATCCCGATTGAGAGGTTGACATTTACTCAGGGCGATCGCCAACTCTTCCCGACGGACAGGTTTAGTAATATAATCATCCATACCCGCTGCCATACATTTTTCGCGATCGCCCTGCATCGCATTAGCAGTCATAGCAATAATTCTCGGCTTTTGGTGAGCCGGGAATTCCCGACAGATATGGCGCGTCGCTTCCAATCCATCCATTTCCGGCATCTGCACATCCATCAGCACAACATCGTAAGATTTTCGCTTCAGAATCTCCAAAACCTGCAACCCATTACCAGCAATATCAGCCCGATATCCTATCCTATCGAGCAAATGTGTTGCTACTTTTTGATTTACCACATTGTCCTCTGCCAGCAAAATCCGAATCGGATCTCTCTTCGATCCATCCGGGGAGGAAATCGCTCCCTGTCTCAACACCAAAGGAGTTGGCTGCACGCGCTGTTGTGTCTGGGAATTTTCAAAATACTGCAATCTTGAAGTCAAACTCGCCACACTTGAAACATCCCCCCGGCTATTTCTGGCAGTAACATAGCCAAAAACTTGCACCAAAACATTATAAAACTGAGACTGTTTCAGAGGCTTAGTTAAAAAAGCAGCAAAATGCACTTCTGTAGTTTCAAGTTTTTTCCAAACTTCCGCCTTACTCAAATAAGTAAATAGCACCAAAGGTAGTGGATTTTTCTGATTACTTTGAATATTTATCCCATTCCTATCTAAGCCTTCACTGTCGGCCAAAAAATTGCGCATTTCAAGTTTCCGAATTTCCACAGCCAAGGCAACACCATCCATATCTGATAAATTCATTGCCAAAATAGCCAAATCTATCTCGGAATTGTCTTTAATTATTTCCAAAGCCTGAGCCGCAGAAGTTGCCGTCACGGGTATCATGCCCCAAGACTCAGCCTGGGCAATCAAAACTTGCCGATTTATTTCATGATTTTCCACAATTAACAGACGCTTTCCTACGACAAAATCCGGCTGTTTTTCCTCCGAATTACCTTCGATAGCTTCCGCCATCAGCGTAAAATAAAAAATGGAGCCGGTTCCCGATATCGACGGCTCTACAAATTCCGCAGGCGCTTGTCCCACCACACTTTTTCTAAACTCAGGCAGTGATGTTTGGAAATGACTATTTGGTCTAGATACCTGACTAAAAACCCACATTCTACCAGACATCATATCGCTAAGGCGCTGACTGATTGCCAGTCCCAAACCAGTACCCCCGTATTGTCGAGTAGTTGAAGCATCGACTTGTGAAAAAGCTTTAAACAGACGATCCATCCGGTCTGGTGGAATGCCTATTCCCGTATCTTGCACAGCAAATTGAATTTCGTATTGTTTATTAACTGTTAAGTCTTCCGGGTTAATTACGAACTGTTCTTGTTCTAAATTATTTTCATTTAACGGTGAAGTAGCCGCAGCCTTGGGCAGAATTTCTCTAGCGGTACAACGTACCACTATTTCTCCTGATTCGGTAAATTTAACGGCATTCCCCAACAAATTTACTAATATTTGGCGCAGTCTAGTGACATCGCCTAAAATCTTTTTAGGAACTGAAGAATCAATTAAGTAAGCTAACTCTAAGCCTTTTTCCGAAGCTTTCGGTGCTAGCAATTCTAGAGATTCTTCTATACAGTTTTGTAATTCAAAAGGATGTTTTTCTAAATCTAATTTACCCGATTCTATTTTGGAAAAATCGAGGATGTCGTTAATAATAGTCAGTAAAGCATCGCCACTACTGCGAATCGTTTCGACAAAATCCCGCTGTTCAGGAGTCAGCGCCATATCTAGCAGCAAACCAGTCATGCCAATTACTGCATTCATGGGAGTGCGGATTTCGTGACTCATGGTAGCTAAAAATTCGCTCTTGGCTTGGTTAGCAACTTCCGCTGCTTGTCGGGCTTGATCTAAAGCTTCATTTTGCTCTGCCAGTTGCTGCTGTCGCTCAACTTCTGTTTCTAAAAGCTTTGCTTGAGCTAAAGTAATGCCGACTTGAGCGGCAACATCTTCTAAAAGTTCTATTTCGTCTGGATTCCATTGACGAGTTGCATCGCACTGGTGCAAAGTAATAATTCCGTTGGGTTTGTTTTGATAGGAAGTGCGAACTGCTAACATAGATTTCAGTCCGATGCGGCGACACATGGGTACTGAGGATTCGAGCAAAGGATCGGCAAACACATCGGGAGATGCTAGGGCTACATCTTCGGAAAGGAGTTTTTCGGTATAGGGGTTGTAAGTTACCGAGAGTTCTAAATCTAAAGCTGATTCGTAGGCTGGTTCTAAGTATTCTGCGACGCAAGGAAGGTGGGGATAGGGTTCGACTAGATAGGTGTGAATTGTACAGCGATTGACACCAAATACGCGACCGATTTGGGTGGCGGTTGTTTGGACAATTTCTTGAGTATCTAAGGTCGATCGCACTTTTTGAGTGATTTGTTTGAGCAACAAAACCCGCTGGTATTGCCGCTGCAAAGTTAGCTCTCGTTCCTCGCGAGCAATTTCCGAGCCGATGTAATTCCCCATCAACTTTAAGATTTCTAAATTGAGGGGTTTTATAGGAGGTTTAGGGGTGCGGGATGTAAAGCTCAAGGTGCCAAAAACTCGGCCGCCTACCATTACCCGCGTACCCATAAATGCCTCCAGCCGACGCACTGTGTAAGCCGGGTGGTGTCGCCACTGAGTAGTACCCGCCGATTCGATGGAAATAGGTTCTGACGATCGCAATACCTCTCGTTCAAAAGTTCTACTTAAAGCAAAACCGTCTCCTTTAGCAAATCCGAAGGGAAAATCTTCTGGTAAATAAGCCGCCATTACTTCGTAGCGATCGCCCAAAACCCGTCCCAACAGCCCAATATCCATGCCAAACTGACTGCAACCCATTGCCAGCAGCCTCGCCGTGCGCTCATCAAAGGAGCCTTGAGAGCTCACCATTACCTCGTAGAGCGCTCGAATTGCCCTTTCACTTTCCCGCAGTTCCTCAACCCCTTCGACACGGCGGCTGACATCATGCAAAGTCCCCAAAATTCCAACAATTTCACCTTCGGAATTCAGTCTCGCCTGGGCAAATATTTCCACTGAAATAAAGCCGGAACAACTTTTATTGTCTAACTCATCAAAACCGATAGGATACCTTTTCAAAAATTGCACTTCGCGCCGATGAAATTCTGACTTGCGCGCCACCAAAGAATCGAATAATTTGGCACACTGCTGTCGCTCATTGATGTGTATCCAATCTAAAAAATGAGTTTGTAAACTTTCGGCCACTGAATAACCAGTCATGTCCGTCCAAGCACGGCTCAGAAATGTCCAAACCCCTCGCACATCCATCTGAAAAATTACAGTTGCTTTCAGAGAGTCAAATATTTCTGATTGCTGCTGCTCGCTTTCGCGGAGTTTTACCTCTAACTCCTTCTTTTGAGTAATATCTGTATGAGTTCCGACCATCCGCAGTGGTTTTCCCTCAGCATTTCGCAAAACTTGACCCCGGTTGAGCACCCAAATAATGCTACCGTCTTTGGATTGCATCCGGTATTCTGTTACAAACTCCGCTGTTTTTCCTGCTAGGTGATCTTCTACAACTGCTTTGACTAAATCCAGATCTTCGGCGTGAATTCGGCTCCACCATTCGGAACTGCGGTGGTCGATTTCACTCTCAGAGTAACCCAGCATTTCTTTCCAGCGATCGGAATAAAAACACTCATCAGTTTCAATATTCCAATTCCAAATCCCTTGATTGTTGATTTGAAGCGCCAGATTTGCTAGGTCGGAACTTTTTTGAGAGATTTGTTCAATTTCTTGGCGATGCACCGCCGCCATTTTTATTTGTGCAGATAGTTTTTTATATTGGGTGCTGGTAGATTCTAGCTGGCGCTGCAAAGCGATTAAACCCGAATGCAGAGATTTTGAATCCAGGGCTTGCAATAGGATGGTTTTAGGATTAACAATACCGATCGGGTGACTATTTTCGTTGACAACTAATAAAGGCAGTTGGCAGTAGGTTTTTTGCAAAAGACCGATGGCTGTTTCCAGAGTTTGGTAAGGCCGTACCAGGGCTGGCGGGCTGCTGCAAACCGTTCCCGCTTTAGTTTGGTTAGAGTCTATTCCCAGTGCTTGCAACAGCACAATATCGCGGGTACTGACCACCCCAATCAGCTTGTTGTTGGTAAATTTTGAATCCTGAGTCGTCCCCGTCGCATTTTGTTCAGCGGTTTCGGTGATCAATACATAGTTAACATTGTTTCTGAACATCAGTTGCGCCAAGTAACGAACTGAAGCACTAGCCGGAGCGTGAATAATCCGGGAGGCAGCGATGCGAGGGATTTGATAAAGTTTAATTGAGTTAGCTGGCAACTCTAACTTCGGATGCAAACTTGGCGCTGGCGGAGGGGGTGTCAATAGCGTTTGAGGTGACGAAACGCTACTAACTGCTTTTTTTTTCGAGTTCCCAGCATCCTGTAACATTTGTAGCAAACTTTGAGTGCTAATGATACCGACAAGTTCGTCAACTTCGTTGACAATTGGCAAGTGGCCTATTTGGTTTTTTTCCAGCAGACTTCCCAAGGCGAAAATGTCGGTAATTTGCGATTCTCTGGCTACAGTTACCGTTCTGATCATAATTTGTTCGATCGCAAATCCTTTTAAAGAAGCCCCGATCGAATTTAGCTGTACAATATCTCGTTCTGTGAGGATACCCAGCACCGGCCCATCAGCCGGATAGCTTGGTTTTGAGCTGTTGAGACTCCGCCCATTTAAGTCTGAGTGTACCGGACGGGGTACGGTATCGTAAAAACCTAAATTTTTCCGTGCTGCTGCCTTCGGGTCTGTCCAAGTTTCTCGTTGAAAATTCCCGTGCTGTTCCAGCACTAGCACGTAACTAGCCCCTGTGCGACTCATCAGTTCGATCGCCTCTTCTATGGGTGTCTGAGGCGTTACAATGAGGGGATTGCGGTTAATTACCTGATTGAGGGAGGGAATAAACATCAGGGGGCATAGGAGTGATATTGGTTAGAAAACCGCGACATCGTAAAGGTTTAGATATTTGGCTGCCGCCAATAGATGCTGACGGCTCTGGTAGTCGGGGTAATTGTCAGGATTTTGGCATCATAAACTTATGCGGTAACACTAGACCCAAAATCTCCGATTTTTTTGATTATAAGCCACACTACCAATTGTCTTAACTTTAATCTTCCTTTTGACTCTATCAAAGATTATACTAGAGGACTGTACTTGACTGGTTAACTCTCTCACCTTTTTCTGGACGATACCGTAATTGCTCTCACCTAGGGAAGGGAACTGCCTGGAGTTCTGTGGGAGGTCTGACACCTCAACACCAGGTATTCACCAGGCATGGTCTGGCGATCGCCACCGGACGGATTTAAGTATTTGTACCGTAAAATAAGCATCACTAAGTAACCTGGAGCAAAGCAATAACAGAAGTAATATCACTATTTTAAATTTTTCAATAAATCGCCTCAATTTTCATCATTTTTTTATAAAAAATGGCATCAAAATTTATAGCCAAGTCTAACTTAGGGGTGTAGTTATTAAGTTTACAGAAGTTGTATTTCTTCAAGTTAAACAAGCTTGAGGAAAGGTTATTTACGAAATTTACACTAAAATTTATCACCAAATCCCCATCACTATACAGCCGAGCGCGATCGCAGCAAAATTCAGGTACGCTATCCTGTAATTGTACCTATCTAAACCATTGATATCATGTCTGTCGATCGCCTGCAAAAGATTGTTGATAGCTTGAGAGTTCGTCTCAAGCGCGATGTATTAGTTGAAAAATCCCTATACGAAATTCGGGAAGTCTTACAAAGCGATCGCGCCGTACTCTACTATTTTTACAGACAGTGGCATGGTCAAGTTACCTGCGAGATGTTAAGTGCGATCGAACTGTCGATTTTAGGTTCCACCGGGCCTGACGAGTGTTTTAACGGCGAATATGCTGCTTTGTACCAAGGGGGTAGAGTCAGAGCAATTACAGATATTGAACTAGAACCAATTCACGAATGTCACCGAGATTTTCTGCGTAGCCTGAAGGTGCGCGCTAATTTAGCAGTGCCAATTTTAACGGCGAAGGGGCTTTGGGGACTGTTAATTGCTCATCAGTGCAGCGGGCCACGCATTTGGTCGCGATCGGATATTGAATTCATGCAGACACAAGCACAAAATATAGCCATGTCTCCCACAATTCAAAATAGCTAAACATCACACCAATCAACCCTAATTCTTCAATCTGCATGGGCTGCTGAATCGTGATATCGTTTCCGGTTGTATCGGAATGATTAAACCACAGAGAACACAGAGGACACAGAGAAAGAGAAGAGAGAAATAATAATTCCGATGTCAACGGAATTGATATGATGCGCTGTTTGATAGCGAGCACAAGTTTAGATTATGTTTGGGTAATGATAGTTGAGCCGATCGCCCCTACACCAAAAATGCGCGATCGCCTCCGCAGTCACCATTGCCAAATCTCAACTTGACTGCGAAATCAAATCCGAATCCTTTTTTTCCTTAGATCGATCGACTGAAAAATCTTCATAGTACGAGCGTTCAGTATTCACATCCCACAAATCGTGCTTTTCCCCCAGAATATTTCTCACCGCCAATATCCCCGTTAGCATAGAATGGTCTTGATTGTTGTATCGGTGCATACCATTGCGCCCGATCGTCTGCAAATTCTCAATTCCCTTCAAAAAACCTTCCAGAACCTGCAAGTGTCCCCGATATTCGCCATCATAAACTGGATAAGCTTTGAGTTGCCTGATCACAACTCCATCCTCAACATCCGCAGATTTTGCTAAACCCAAACCAACCAACTCGCGACTTGCTAATTCCACAAGTTCCGCGTCCGACATTTCCCAAATCTCGTCACCTACGCTACAGAAATATTCCATCCCTAAACAACTTTTGTTAGCGTCTGGAACTAAAGCAGCACTCCAATTCTTGAAATTTTGAATTCGTCCAACTTTGACTTCGGGAGAGTGAATATAAATCCAGTTGTCTGGAAACAAATCCTGGCGATCGACAATCAGCGATACAATCAAAAAATCTCGATATTTGAGCGATCGAGCCGCGTGCAAAACCTCCGGTGGCGGCGGCGGCTCCATTCTTGCTACCAGCGCCGATATCGGCATACTCGTCACAAAATTATCCGCAGAAAATTGCACTAATTCGCCATTATGTTCAGCAGTAATACTTTTAATTTTATTTCCTTCACGCTGCCAGCTAATGACTTTAGTATCCAGGTAAACTTTGCCCTTTTTACTTTCCACAGCTTCCGCGAACTTTTCCCACATCATCCCCGGCCCCAAAGCCGGATAATCAAACTCTTTAATTAATGTTTTAGTATCATTGCTACCAAACAAAGCATTAACAATTGCTGTCTTCAATGACAATCCTTTAATTCGCTGTGCCGCCCAATCAGCTTGAATTTCCGAACAAGGAATGCCCCAAACTTTTTCAGTGTAAGTTTTGAAGAATGTTTTGTATAGTCGTTCTCCAAAACGATTGATCACCCACTGTTCAAAAGTTTTTTCTTCAGGAAGTGGCTGAATTCTCACTTTCAGATAGCTCAACAAAATTAGCATACTTTCAAATATGCCCAAATTAAATAGAGTATTGAAGGCACTTATCGGATAATCAAAAAAACGACCTCTATAATAAATTCTGGACAATCGAGGCACTTTAATAAAATCATTTCCCAGTACCTCTTGCCACAACTGCTGCACGGCAGCAACTTTAGTATAAAAGCGGTGGCCACCAATGTCGAAACGATAGCCTTTGTAGGTTTCAGTGCGAGCTATTCCCCCAACTTTATCATCTTTCTCTAATACCACAGGGATGATACCTTGCTTGACTAGCTCGTAGGCTGTAGTCAAACCGGCAGGTCCAGCACCGACGATCGCAACAGGATAATGTTTCACACTTGCCTACCTCTAGTTTTTTATATGACTATCTAATGCTGTTTTGACACTCCCCGGCGTGAACGCACGGGGATTCTTTGATCTATGACATGACTTGCTGATGCAGGATTTCTCCAGCAAAAGTAGAGGACTCATCTCCCAAAGCGTTACTTGCATTTAATGCAAAGGTTCCGGTATGCCCTACCGTACCTAATCCTCGACTTAGGATGTTTCTAGCTGCATTGAAATCTCTATTCATTAAACAACCACATTTGCAACGGTCAACATCAATACAAAACTGAACATATACACCCGAAGCCCGTTTCACTAATCTTACTCGTTTGATTTGGCTACAGGAGTAAAAATGCAAATCCCGTGTTCCTTTGAGTTTGAGTTTTCCAATTCCTTTTTTGTCGGTAAATTTGATTGACTTTCGATCGGTGGCCAGTTTCCATCCAGTTGACTTATACTCGACTGAGCGACAATTTTTCTGGAATTGTGGATACCCTTTTTTACCAGAAATCCCTTTCTTGCAGTTTTCGTAGAATCGGGAGATCGCAGACCAAGCTCTCTCAGCGCTGGCTTGTCTTGCTTGAGAATTGAGTGCGTCAGCAAACGGAAATTCACTCGCCAGTACCGCACAGTATTTATTTAAGTCGTACTTATCTATTTTTTTGTTTTCCGTCCAATAGCGTAAACAACTATTTCGGACAAATTGAGCTGTACGAATTGCTTCATCTACTGCTGTGAACTGACTCTTATTTCCGTAGGCTTTAAACTCAAAAACTAGCATGGCTTTACCTCCTCCCTTATACTAATCTATTACTCACAAAATATCTGGTATTGCCACAAATTTTTACAATTAAAGCCGTCCTAAAAGTACGGGGTTTTCAACCCAGTTTTTTGATAACTTGTGAACTTAGTAGATGCACCCGTGAATACCCTGAGACATTCTCGCTCGATTCAAACATTTACCTTCTTCAGTTGGTCTTGAGCGGTTGAGCAGATACTGGCAAGCTAACCTTGACAGTCAAGGGCTTTTTTTGGGACAACACATGGCGAGCAGTGCCGATCGCAAAGCCTAGTCCGCTGTAAAAGTAGTAAAGCCAGTGCCAAGGAATTGTTTTGATCGCGAATATCATACCATGTTTCCGCCAAAAGAAGGCGTAAAGCGGAGCATTAATTACTACCAGCGGTACAGCCAGCAAGCTAGCCAATATCAGAGCACCCAGAGACCACCAAGTACCCAAAAATGACAGTAGCATTGCATAAGTTAAAACTATGCTGACGCGGCTGGAAACTTGCAAGTTGAGGTCATTGTTCAATTTGCGATCGCGCCAAATCAACTCAGTCCAAGGCAATGCTCGGTAGAAAAAATCAGCTCTCAGTAACGAAATAGGTTCCCACCGTTTTAAGTGTTTCACCTGTAATGTTTTACATAACCTAATTCTGTAACCTGCTTGTTTCAAACGGTAGCCTAGTTCAATATCTTCGATCGAAGGTCGGCGATAACTTTCATTAAAGCCACCCATCTGCAAAAAGATTTCCCGGCGGATCAATCCACAAGCACCCCAAAAAGTCGAAGCTTCTTCATTACCTGTTTGGTGGACGTAGTGGTGCATCAGATTTCTATACTGCGACAAAAAACCTGGATCTCCAGGAGCATCGTCGTAAGAACCAATTGCCGCAGCTAAATAAGGGTTATTTTTGAACACCGAAATCGCGTAGCCTATAGCTTCTGGACAAACAGCCACATCAGCATCCACGAAAAACAGAATATCTCCCTTCGCAGCCTGAGCTCCCAAATTCCTTGCCCGCGCCGGCCCCCCGGATTCGGGAATTCTGATTAATTTAGCACCAAATTCCTTTGCCAAACGCCAGGAACCATCGCTGTCCCCATCTGCTACTACAATAATCTCCATCGGTCTCGGTACAGCTCGATCCAGTTTTGACAAACAGGTGCGGAAGTAAGCACCCCCGTTGTGGACTGGGATAATCACGGATACAGTTGGTTCAGCAGTATAAATCATCACCTAATTTCTTTAATTTTCCTAGCAAAAACTTCGGTTAATTTTACAGATGCTACTTTACACAGGATAAAGGCAGCTCTACTTTTTACTCAACAACCCGATCTTTGTTTCTCTTCAACGGCATTTTTTTCTGGGGTCTGTCGCTGCTTTTTCCCCAATTTATACCCGTATTTTACGCCGGATCTGGCCCACACTGGTAGTATAAAAGCAACAGCTTTACAAAATCTTTAAAAACACCAGGATTTCTGTAAAGCTCTTAACAAGCACGCTCCCTCATCTTGTGTGACTTTATTGCCAGACACCAAATTGCGATCGCCAACTCGACAACAAGTATAAAAAAGCACATATACTTGATATGCTTTTTGACAGTGTACGATCGACCTTTATACCAATTTAATGTGAAGTTGAATATATTTCGATCCCCCTAAATCCCCCTTAAGAAGGGGGACTTTGAGAAGAATCTTGTCCCCCCCTCCCACCAGGGGGGTTAGGGGGGATCAGATTCTATGCAGCCTCATAAAAAATTGGTATTAGTCGTTTCTTAACATACCATTAGCTCAGCCTTTTCGATCCACAATTTTACCAGCACCAGTTTAGACCATATATGAACATTTCCCACAACGACTTAGATTTGCCTTTAATTTCAGTCATCATACCTGCTTACAACGCTGAAAATTTTATTGCCAAAACACTCTTATCTGTATCATCTCAAACTTATCAAAACCTAGAAATATTAGTTGTTAACGATGGGTCTACAGACACCACCGCAGACATAATCAAATCTTTCGCCAAAAAAGATAAGCGAGTTATCCTATTGGAACAATCAAATGCAGGCGTAGCCGTCGCGCGCAACCTCGCCATTGAAAAATCTAGAGGCGAATATATTGCTCCCATCGATGCCGACGATATTTGGTATCCTCAAAACCTAGAAAAACAATTAGACTGCTTAAGGAAATCAGAGCAATCCGTAGGAGTGGTCTATTCGTGGTCCCTTGATATCAACGAACAAGACTTACTCACAGGTGGATTTTACAACTCTCTCGTAGAAGGAGAAGTTTACACAGCTTTAGTTTATAAATATTTTATGGGTAATGCGAGTTCATGTCTGATCCGCCGGATTTGTTTCGAGAAAGTCGGCGGTTACAATAGCCAATTGAAAGCCGAAAATGCCCAAGGCTGCGAAGACTTGGAACTTTTTCTCCGCATCGCCGAACATTATCAATTTAAAGTAGTACCAGAATTTTTAGTTGGCTACCGACAGATTCCCAGCAGTATGTCTTGTAACTATGCAGCAATGGCAAAATCTCACTCTTTAATTATGGCAGATGTGCGGAAGCGGCATCCTGAAATTCCTGCCAAGATTTATGGCTGGTCAAATAGCAGTTTTTATATGTACAATTTAGCAGTAAAAAGCAACCGTAACGGCAACCATTTGAGTACATTATTTTGGCTATATCGAGCTTTTAAAGAAGATTTATTCATGACTCTTTTGCGTCACAATTTTTACATTTTATCTCTGGAAAGTATCGGAAAAATTCTAGTTAAACCATTTACTCAATCTAGGTTAGAGTTTAAACAACAATTGCCCTCCAGTGAAGGAACAACAATTGCCACCGTCAACCGCCGAACCATGATTCATAAAATGCTCCCATCTCAGGTATACGAAAGAATCAGACTCAATATTTTAGTAAATCAAGGAGGCAAATAAACCCACATCAAAAAACCAGATTTTATGAATAAACCTGGTCTTTGATGCCATATATAGAATCAGCTTAAACAAAGGAACATATATTTGCCTGATTCCTGATTTCTGCTGGATTCTACTTCTAAATTATTAAGCGTGAGAAGCTGTAGGAGTTTTAGCTTTTGGCTGCTTACCATCGGGCGAAATAGATTCCCCTTCAATAAAAGACCGCAACATCCAAGCCATTTGTTCGTGCTGTTCCATCAAACCAGTCAAAAAGTCGGCAGTTCCATCATCATGAAACTCTTCAGCGCAATGTGTGATGTGTTTGCGGAGATTGCGAATTACCAACTCGTGGTCATCAACTAAACGCGATACCATTTCCGTAGCTAAAGGCAAATCGCCGATATGTTCTTTAATCGAACCATACTTCAGAAAACCCTCAGCAGTACCAATTGGATAGCCACCTAAAGTTCTCACCCGTTCCGCCATAGCATCGATATTGAGTGTTAACGCCTGATAGTGTTCTTCCCACAACTGATGGAGCGATCTAAACTGCGGGCCAACTACATCCCAGTGGTACTTCTTAGTTTTGATTAACAGCAGATAAGCATCGGAGAGGTCGTGATTCAACAGTTCGATGACTCCCGCACGTTGCTCTTCGGATAGACCTATGTTTAACTTACGCATTGAAACTGTTTCCTACAATCTAAGTTTCCATTCATTAAAACCGATTTACTGTGTCAATTACATCAACCCAAAGGACGATTGAAGTTTAGTAAAATAGCCTAGTTTTCTGTTACAATAATCGCCATATAGATACCTTTAGATAGATGCAATGAAACTTTTGGTTCCGAGTCGTTAGTGCCACTGTGGCGATCGCCCACTCAATATATATATATATGGTTTGATGATGCTCCCAGATACCCAGACTCATCAGCTACACACCTTAGTTTGTCGTTTGAGAACCTAAGCATTGTAACGAAACATTACAAAATGACGTTAAAACTGTATAGAGTCTTGACAGCCAAGAAAGGAGCGGCTATTCTGATATACATACCCGGGTAAGTCAATTCACAGTCCTATGCAAGAAAAGCAAAAAGTTACACTGTATCTTCCACCTGAACTGCATCGCCAGCTCAAAATCAAAGCCGCAGTAGAATCTGAACCGATGTCATCAATTGCAGAAAGGGCAATTGTCTTTTACCTAGGAAACTCCGAACTGGTTGACGAAGTAGAAGCCTCCTACGGACAAACCCATCGGGTATACACTTGTCCAGAATGCACGGGTTCAGTAGTAATGCGAGATGGAGAACTGGCATCGTTAACAAGTCAGCCAAGCGTATTGGCTGAGCAGGAGCTTCCAGTCAAGCAGGTGTCAGGCGTCAGCGCCAGCACAGCCCTACCGGGAGAGGAAGAATTAGTTCCCTGCTAAAAATGCCTTGCTAGCCGCAAGCGGCTAGAACTGAAATAGTCAGTTTTCAGCTAATGGCAGCATTGAGATTTAGCCAAGATAGCACCGTCTCTAGTGGGTCGAGGAATATGCAAGAAGAGATCAGTATTCTAATCCAAGCTCAATATCCTCTGATCTACCTCGTGACATCCGAGGAAGAGCGGTGTGAGCAAGCAATTTGGACAATAGCTCAAGGCAAACCACAACGGCAAGTCTTTGTCTGGACTGTAACCCAGGGTATGCTAAAGTACGGTGAACCTAGGACAAACGCCCAGCAAAACACGCTCTCGCCACAGGCAGCTCTGGAATGGGTGATCCGGCAGCGAGAACCTAACAGCAACCCCAGTATCTATATTTTCAAGGATCTTCATCCTTTTAAAGATGATGCGGCTGTAACTAGGTTGTTGCGTGATGCGATCGCCAACTTCAAAGGAACACAAAAGACAATTATACTGATGTCTCCTTTGCAGCAAATTCCGATCGAGCTAGAAAAAGAAGTGGTAGTCTTAGACTTCGCCCTGCCAGACATGGCGGAACTAAACCAAGTATTGTCTAGCCAGTTGGAGCAAACCAAATCGCGACGCATTACCACAGAAGGGCGAGAAAAACTCTTGAAAGCAGCCTTGGGGTTAACCAAGGATGAAGCCGAAAAAGTTTATCGCAAAGCCCAAGTTTGCAAAGGGCGCTTGACAGAAGAGGAAGTAGACATAGTTCTTTCCGAGAAAAAGCAGCTAATTCGGCGCAACGGCATTCTAGAGTTCATCGAAGAAGACGAAACCCTGGATGCAATCGGCGGCTTAGAAGAACTCAAACGGTGGCTCAAGCAGCGTTCCAACGCTTTCACAGAGAGAGCGAGAGAATACGGTTTGCCCCAACCCAAAGGAATGCTGATTCTTGGTGTACCCGGATGCGGAAAATCGCTGATTGCCAAGACTACATCCCGCCTCTGGGGACTGCCTCTGCTGCGTCTCGATATGGGTAGAGTCTACGACGGATCGATGGTAGGTCGATCGGAAGCTAACCTCCGTAACGCCCTAAAAACCGCAGAATCCATCTCTCCAGCCATCCTCTTCATTGACGAACTAGACAAAGCCTTTGCAGGAGGCACTGGTTCGGCAGACTCAGACGGAGGCACATCCAGCCGAATTTTCGGTTCCTTCCTCACTTGGATGCAAGAAAAAACTTCCCCAGTTTTCGTCATGGCAACAGCCAACCGCATCGAGCGGTTACCGGGGGAATTCTTGAGGAAAGGGCGATTCGACGAGCTCTTCTTTGTTGACCTGCCAACGAAAGAAGAACGCCAAGATATATTCAAAATTCACCTGTCAAAGCGGCGCATGGACATCTCTCGCTTCGATTTAGAGCAACTGTCCAACGTTTCCGATGGCTTTTCAGGCGCCGAGATTGAGCAAGGGCTAGTAGCAGCCATGTACGAAGCCTTCGCTCAAGATAGAGAGTTTACGCAGTTAGATATCATCGCGGCCATTAAATCTACAATGCCACTGTCTAAAACCATGACCGAACAGGTCAGCGCCCTCCGAGATTGGGCGAGACAGCGCGCACGGCCCGCTGCGTCTTCCGTCGCTGAATACCAGCGCATGGAATTCTAAAAGCTTTCTCCTGGTCCAAACAGGAGCAAAGGCTAGCCACAGCTAGCAGTTCGATTCAAGAGCCGCCCAGCGGCACCGTTAAGTCCAGACCGTTGTTGTTTCTCTCTCAGTTCTATTAGGAGGAAATCCAATGTCTCACTTTAGCACTCTGCGTACCAAAATCACCGATGCCGAAATCCTGAAAGCTTCCCTACGCGACTTGGGTATCACAGTCAAGTCAGAAGCTGATGTTCGTGGCTACAACGGCCAACGTGTTCGCTCCGACATCGTAGCAACTCTCGAAGGCGAATATGACTTGGGTTGGTCTCGCAATAGCGACGGTTCTTTCGACTTGATTGCAGACTTGTGGGGCGTTGCCAAAAAGCACAATCAAACCGAGTTGATCAACTCGATCAACCAGAAGTACGCAGTGAACAAAACCTTGGCAGCAGTCAAGCAACGTGGTTTGCAAAACGCCAACGTTAAGCTGGTAGTTCAAAACTAATTGATCTGCGCGTTTCTAAGCTAGCGGGTTAACCTCATAGGGTTAACCCGTTTTTTCGTAATAAAAACTGAATCATATCAATTCCGGTTGTATCGGAATGATTTAACCGCGAAGGCGCGAAGGACGCGAAGGAAGAGAAGAGAGAGTTTAATAATTCCAATGAAGAGAGGATTTGATATCAGTCCTGGACGCATTGGGGGTCAAAAACCCCTGGTGGCTCAGGAACCGCGGATTCGAAACCCTGCGTGAATATTTGTGGAAAAAAACGACGATTTTTGGAAGAAACCGGGTTTTTTGAGTCCAGGACTGTTTAAGTTAAAACCAGCGCTTTTTAAGTTGTTTTAAGTGAGATTTCCTCAAATTCTCCACCAACTGCCGCAACTGGTTCAAATTACCCATTTCCCCTCCGTACTTCCAGCGCACATAAGCCTGAGAAACCTCCTCAATCACATCTGCTTCATCAGTTCCCTGATTTTGGCGCATCGCCTCAGCATACTCCAAAGGCGTTTGAGCGCGAGTTTTGGCAAATCCGCGACTAGCCAAATCCTTCAACATTTCCTGATAAACCCCCTCCACAGGCGGTAACTTACCCAGCCAACGACGGTAACGCCACTTACGCCACAGTTGCCAAATTAACCAGCCCATGAAGCCAAAGGCGATCGCAGCAATTAAGCCAGTAAACAGCCCCACCCAGCCCTTCGTCAACTGCGCCAAAAACCAGCCGACAATTAAACTAATCCAGCCAATTACAAAACCTATGACTGAATCTAACCCACTTCTCAGAGGTGTTGGTAGCCAACCCGCTACCCACTTCCAAAATGATTCCAGGGCGCTAAAAGTCTGGTTATCTTCCACCGAAGCCGGAATCAGAGGATAACCGGGAATCGGATTAAAAGCAAACCAGCCGTAATTGGGAAAATATACCTCCGTCATCAAGAAAGCATCGGTATTTTTGACAATATATAAACCCGTAAATGGGTTGAATTCCCCCGTGTCAAATCCGCCCACCATCCGCGCCGGAATTCCGATCGACCTCAGCATGATTGTCAGCACCGTCGAAAAGTGGTCTGGATATCCACCTGTTATATTTTTGCCGCCCTGGGTATTTTGATAACCAAACAGAAAACTCTCGACTAAATCTTCATTTTCTTCTAAATAAGGCAAGGCTTTTTCAATTTTATAATTCGGATTTTGCTTTAAATATTGAGCTAAATATAAAGCTTTTTCGTAGGGAGAGTCGATCGCTCTATCTGATTTAGCTACTCTAGTTCTAGCCAGCAATATTTCCTCGGTTTTGGCCCGCACCTTGGCCGCAATTTTCGGAGGCACATCTAAATAGAACTTGCGAATATTTTTCGGGTAATCAGTACCAGTTTTATCCAACAAATCCCGATCGCGATAAGGCACATTAGAAATCACCGTATAAGTCAAACCCTCAGCCAACTCCACAGGCGATCGCAATCCGCCCTCCGCATCTATCGCCACATCCGTAGTCGGAAAATAAAGCTCCTTAGCCTTGTTTAAAGCCGGAATCAAATTAGGCAACTGAGCAACAATAGTATAACTTTGAATTACTTCTTGAGTCCGGGGTGCATTCGGAAACGGATTCAGATAAAATTGATAGGACCACCTTGGTCTGTTAATCTTTTGAGCTTTTTCGTTGCGAGAAATTTCCCAGCCCTGACCGGTGTATTTGTCAAAGCCTAATACCCGCCAAAAACCCGCCGCCTGCGATCGCACCCGCATCACCACTTGAGGTGTCATTTCCCCCCGCAAATTTTGATTGATGCGCTGATTGAAACCGTAATAAAAAGTAGAGTCAACCTCTCCTGGGCCTTTGTCTGGGTTTCTCCCCCTTCCTGTGCCACTTCCTTTTTGATTTCCCCCTCTGACATACCCCGGATTCAGAATACTGCGGGAGTCAAACTCGCCCTTATATTCAATGGGAGCACTCACCGGAAAAGTCCGTAATTGATAGCCAGGGAGGCGTGGTAAAAATGCAAATATAGTCAGCCCCAATCCCACAGTTATTAGCAACAATAAACCAAAAGATTTTGGAGATAAGGTGGCTGCAAATAATGACCAGTTTTTGTTTTTTTTATCTTGATCTTCTACATTTTGCTTAGTCTTGTCTAGCTGGGAGAGTCCCAGGCGCGATCGATAATCCAAAACCAAAGTCGGGAGCGCTAAAGCTAAAAACAGTAACAGCAGTGGTCCAAAAGTCAAGGTTTGGCTGAGAGTCCCTGCTACTCCCAACAAAATCAGCCCGATTACCATCGAGTAGCCTAAATCTTTGCGGCGCGGCAAATCGAAGCTGTGCAGCACTTGAACTTGAATTAATAGTTGGGCCAAAACTAACCTTGTATCGTTCAATTCTCCTACCAAACGGCTGAAGAAGGCGAACAGGGCCACCAGCATACCAATGGCGATGCAGAATTTAGCTGCTACATTGCGATCGCGCCGGCGATACCAACTCCAAGTTGCCCCCACAATACTAACAGGCACTGCCCAAAGATTGAGATTCTCTTCCGAAGCAACATCCGTAGCCACAATTCCCACTATTACCAACAACTGAACTAGGATTCGCAGCAGTAAAGAATCCTCAGTCACCGGCGGAGGCATTGCCTCAATCTGCTCCCACAGCTTACCAAAAAAAGGTATCTTTCGCAGGTTATCAGTTGTCATTTGCACCCCTTCGATTTTCCCTGGTTTATTTGTGATTGTTTATACCGATTGATTTGGGGGCTGATTACCAAATTGCGATCGGTAAAAATCCTATTCAAAAACGCAGTTATTTATTTAATATTTGCCTTTGTAGTTGCAATTTTAGACAGCCAAAGTAGGACGAATCGCAAACATCAAAGGTCTGGCATCGAAGTTTTGGAACCGAACTTCTAGTGCATAGGTTTTGTCAGGTTGCGGGTCAAACAACTCCACACTTAAATTACCTGAATTTGGTCGCTGTGCACTTGCTTGTGCATTTTCTCCTTTAAGTTCCAAACTTCCTCCTCCGGGAAATTGACACTCAACTCTCAAAGATGTCATCGAATGTTCTGTGTCAATCCTTGACTGGTATTGGGCTTCTAGAGTGAGGGAACCCAATGCAGTCAGCCATTCTCGTGACACTGGTGACTGATTTGCCGGACAATTCAAAGTTAGAGAATCGAGAATTTCCCGCGCGGCCATCAGCGACAGTAGCATTTGTTGGTCGGCTGTTGCGGCTTCGTAATTAGGAAAATCCTCTATATCTAAAACTTCAACTCCGCGGACGGCACCTCTGAGCACTAAGCCAGCTAATTCGTTGAGTTCCTGAGATTGGTCGGGAAACAAGCTATCTACAGCCTGAACTAATTTCGATCCTTCTCGCAGCGACGACATTACCAGATTCTGACAGGGTTCTAGGAGTTGAGCAAATACCCCTTGGGCGATCGGAATTGGCAGGCGTCCCCATCTGATATTTTGGAGTTGGGGTGTCCAGAGGTGCAGGGGGGGAACCCATTGGGGGGTTACATCGTCTGGATAGTCGTGGTCGTAGCTTTGAATTTCTGTTTCCCAAGGAAACAGCGGCGGGTTGGATTCAATCGAGGCTCTTAGCCTCTGTTTTAACAAAGTCTGAAAACGATCTTGCACGGTCGGTATTTCTCCCATTGTCAGCGGTTGTGCGGTTTCATTGCTTTGGGTCCCTACTTGATACTCAAGTGGGTCTGGTTCGTCCCATTCCCAGTATTCCCTTTCGGAAGGCTCTCCTGTGTCGTCCCACTCTTGAGAGGGAAACGGCCCAGTTACTTTTTCCTCATCTTCACTCAAGGCATTCGCAGGCGCTTGCAATATCCAGTCTAAAAAATGGCGCTCGAAAGCCTCTGCATCCCTGTTCGTTTCGTTATTCATCACTAGATGCCCCTTCTCCGGAATCTGAACGATTACGCAATTCCCAGGCCAGTTCCAGCAACTTAAACCACCTTTTCTGTACCTGGGCTACCGTGCTGCCGAGGGTTTGTGCGATCGCTGAATCTGACAGACCCTGTTGCTTCAACTTTAGCAAACGCTGTCCCTCTGGGCCAATTTGCTCAGAAAAAGCTTGCCACTCAGCCGGCAGCAAACCCAAGTTTCGATCTAAGTCTGCTTCTAGCCACTGGTGAACCAGTTCCCAGCGGTGAGACATCGCAAACCGAAGCAAATGGTATTTGAAGCGCTGCTGCAAATAGTCTCTTTGGCGGGGAGTGATGCCCAGAATTGCCTCTATTTCCTGGGTTGGCAAATCTTGCAACCTCAGCACAAAATAATCTGCACATTCTTGTTGGTTGCGCTCTTTCAAGTAAGCAACTAATTCGTCAATCACGTTTTGTCGCAGAGACTCTGACTCCTCGCCGTTGGGGCGAATTCCACTAGCACCTTGTCCGGCCATCGCCTCTCGTACTGAGTGTACTGAAGAGTCGTTCCAGGTTTGGTCAGAATCTGTAGCCCCTCCGTCTGCGGCTTGTTCCATATCTACGGAGGTTTCTTTGGGCTGCTGCTGGGAAAAGGTTTGGGCCCGCAAAATAATTAGTTGCTGGCTGCGGTTCCGAGGCAAAGGAATACGCCGTTTACCAAAGCGCTCTACAAATGCCATGTACTCTGCTAATTCTAAGCGAGTGCGGGGGCTGTAGGTGGGTGGCAGTTGCGTTTCGCGCCGGAATGCTTTTAAAGCTTCGAGATAAAATCCTTGCAAGAAATCTTTGATCAGCTCAATCCGCGCCTGGTAGCTAGATTGCACCTGGGGTGGAGTGATGTAGCGATAGACGATCGCGCTGAGGGTACTGTGTAATTCTACTCGTCCTGGCCCGGAGCCTAAATTGTAATAATGGAGGCATTGTTGCAAGCGGTGCTGGGCGAGACCTAGGGCAGAACCTTCTATGTCTCCAGAGGCTTGAATCCGCTGGCTTTCTGTGCATATCCTGTTGACTTCTGCTGCGAGTCGTCCTGCTACATCCCGGCAATTCTGCTCAGACGCGCGAGTGGACTTTGTAAGTTCGTCTAACAGCAGTTGAAAGATGGTTTCCACGCTCTGGCAGATTTCCCGCATGATTGTTTACAACTAACCTTGAAATTAGCACACTCATGTGACTTTAGATAGAACACTTTAGATTTGCGAGATGCTTGCAGGTGGTTCCAGCTATCCCATAGTTTTACAATACTTGGACGCGCACCTGCTAACCTGAAATTCTGAATATCCAATCTCAAATTATAGCGACCGATGGATTTAGATCTACAGATTCGAGCACTCATCGATAAAGCTCCCCCTGACGGTTCGACACCACAAATTCTAGAGGCGATCTCCCCGGCGCTGCGATTACTTGCCCAACAGCTTGAGCATCTGGAATACTTTATTTTGCAAAACTTCGATCAAAGTTGGGCGATCGCGGTTTTGAGCAATCTCAAGCAACCTGGGCAAGAGAAGCGGGTGATTTATGCTTGGAGTAATTTGAAAGATGCTTCCCAGGCTCCGGCTGCTGCGGGCGATCGTATCTTGCCTGTGTCCATACCTGTTACTCACATTTTATTTCAGATGCTAGCTCTCGAAGGTCTTGACAGTATTGTTTTTTTTGAAACTCCGGGCAATCTGGAAGTCGGCACGGAAGTCAGTCGCGACCAAGTGCAGAACTTAATTAATGTTTACTTGCAACAGTATCGATCGACTTTACTGTCAAATTCTAGCAATCTCCCCCCGGATATCGCTTAGTTGGGCATCGGGAATTGGGCATTGGGCATTGGGCATTGCTCCCCCACTCTCCCCTCTTCCTTCTTGGTGAATTTCCCCCATCCCCCCTCCCCCATCCCCCCTTGGGAGGGGCAGGGGGGGGTGGGGGGTGACTTCTTCCTTCTAATAAAGTCGGCTCAAAACGTATTCCGCCAAATCAATCAAAGCTTGGCGAGACTCTGAATGGGGCATTGATGCCAAGTATTCGACCGCTTTCTGTGCGTGATTTGTGGCTAATTCTCGCGATCTTGCTATACCTTGAGAATCTGCCACCAGTGCTAGGGCCTGCTCTAAATCTCCTTCTTGGGCAAACTCTCGTTCTATGAGAACTTCCAAGTAAGGCTTTTCTTCCAGGGCAAATAGTGCTGGTGCTGTCAGATTACCGCTGATCAAATCGGAACCGGCGGGTTTCCCCAAAGTTTCTGTTGAAGCGGTGAAATCTAATATATCATCTACTATTTGGAATGCCAAACCAATGTTGCGACCGTAGTTGTACAAATCGTCTGCTACTTCCGCTGAAACCTCGCTCAAACAGCCCGCTGCTTTGGAGCTGTTGGCAATTAAAGAGGCTGTTTTGTAATAACTTTTTTCTAGGTACGCTTCGATCGACAAACTGGTATCAAACCCATTTAGTCCCTGTTGAATTTCTCCCTCTGCTAAATCCATAATCACTTCTGAAAGCAGTTTGACTACTGTCAGGTTGTCGAGATTTGCCAAATGCCAGGAGGATTGAGCAAACAGAAAATCTCCCGCCAATACTGCCACTCGATTGTTAAACCGACTGTGAACCGTCGGCACTCCCCGCCTCAGATCCGACTCGTCCACCACGTCGTCGTGGACTAGACTTGCCGTGTGGATCATTTCCGTGATTTCGGCGAGGCGACGGTGTTTTTCCGTGATTTCCTGATCGGGCATCGTCGCCTTGGCGACCAACAAGACTATTGCGGGTCTCACCCGTTTTCCCTTTGTGCCGAATAAGTATTCCGCAGCCGCGTACAAAATGGGATGACGGGCACCCACTAACTGTTTCAAGTTTTCTGTCAACAGTCGCAGGTCTTCTTCAACCGAGGAAAATAGGAGAGTGCTAGAGATCATGGATACGCCGACTCAAGCCGTAAAGTAACAAAATTTTACATATCATATCTTTATTTTAAGGTAATTCTCTGCGATCGGGAACAAAAATCTCTGCGATCGATAGCGATCGATCCTCTGTCATCAGCCAGAAGTTATGGGCTTGAGGGTGAGCAGCAGCAGGCTACCAGAGACGTGACCCTATTGTATCGAATTGTTAAGGACTTTGGGAAAAAATCTTTAAATGCTATAAAACCTGTGCTATACTAGATATTAAGGATTTAAACAATTCCATACATTAAGCCCAGCTAAATCAGCAGGCAGCTTTAGAGTATCTGCAAGAGGTTGTTAGAGCCAGCCTTGTTAACCCGATCCCGACCAAAAACTCTGGTAAGTATTTTATGCTCATGGGAGCAAAAAAAACACGAGTTAATGGTAGTGGATTGTATGTGTGCGGTAGCTCAAGGCAGCTAGAGTGCAACACTTTAGGCTGTTAAAGCATAAATAAAGCAGTAAATGATAGTGGACAGGGAAAAGTTTATTTTTCCCGATCGCTTTATATCAAAAAGCAGCCTTTAGAGTCAAGGCGTTGTTTTGTGTGCTGACTTAATGTAGTAGGTGTTGAACCCGTCCTCCCCCTGTTTGACCTTCTCCTCCTCGACTGGTGGCTCTAATTATGATTTACCGTGATATTCCTCTAATTATTCCCATTCTGGCCACGGGCTATGTAATGACTATTTATTTGCTGCTAATCTTGGCCGAACGCAGCGCTAAAATAACTCGACTGGGTGGGTGGCGCTTACCTGAAGCGGAATCCCGAAGCACCGTGCGCTAAGCTACAACTAAATAATTCTCAATAGTCAATTGATAACCCTGCCTCTGTACTGACATACAGAGGCAGGGTTAACATTAGATAGACTCGTGAACTACCCAACACTCATCGCGTAGGGCTGTTAGTGTGGGCTTCCCAATTCAAGGACAACAGCCACCACATTAGTAGACACGGGAGCCCATACTGTTTTGGTCTTACCAAGAGCGCTATGCAGCAGATTATAAAGCTAACATCTACTAATAAGTTTGTATTAATTTTCGCTTCCGCCTGCATCTCTACCCAGGTTTGCCCATGTCAACCTTAGTTTTTGATACCCATAACTTGCCAAAAGAGGCGATCGACCCCCCACAGCAAGCGCAGGGTCGTGACACACTCTTGAATAGGGCGGTCAGGATGATTCAGACCCCAGACAGTTGTATTTTAATCGCTCAACAGCCACAATTGCTGGCTATGTTTAGAAAAAACGATATTGTAAAAACAATTGCTAGCAAAATACCTCTTTTAGATGTGGCTATATATTTAACCAGGCTTGTGATGCAAAGTACCTTGCAGCCAACCTTAGATCCACCAAAAATGCAAGGGAAAGTCAAGGTTTTGCAGCCCATAGTTGCCGAAAAAAACCAGGAGTCGATCGCAGTGAACGAACAATTGCAAAAAGAAACGAGCCCAAGCCTAGAAATAGCAGAAGATTTACGGCTTTTAAATGAAAATTTAGAAGCACAAATTAAGCAGCGAACTTTAGAATTAATCAGTGCCAACAATCAATTGAAATCCGAAATACAAGAGCGTGCCGCCGCAGAAGCCGAAGTGCGACGTCTCAATGCCGAACTCGAACAACGAGTCCTGGAACGCACCGCTGAGCTAGCATTGAGCAACGAAAAATTGCAGCAAGAAATTAACGATCGCCAATTGCTCGAAGCAAAATTGCACTTTTCTGAAAATAAAGTCCGCGCCGTGTTTGAAGCGATGACAGACATCGTACTCGTCCTCGATAGCCAAGGGAATATAGAAGTTTTGCCGACAAATACGGCGGGGTTTGCCGAAGCAGATAGCGATATTGTCAGCCTCACCATAGAACATTTTTTTGATGACGAAAACCCCGATGATTGGTGGATGTTAATTCAACAAGTTTTAGAGACGGAGCAAACACTTAATTTCGACTACAGCTTCACAGTGGGCGATCGCGAACTGTGGTTTACAGCCTGTATTTCTATGTTTTCCAAAGATGCGGTGATTTGGGTAGCCCGCAATATTAGCGATCGCAAACTAGCGGAGTCTGTTTTATCAAAAAGAAATGAAGAACTCGCTAACACTCTTCAAGAACTCAAGCGCACCCAAAAAGAACTGGTTCAATCCGAAAAAATGGCTGCTTTGGGACAGCTAATAGCCGGAGTTGCTCACGAAATCAATTCTCCTCTGGGTGCAATTCGATCATCTGTGCAGAATATCGGCGAATTCTGGGCAGAAAATCTGGCTCAGTTACCAAAATTTTTCCAGCAACTGTCCCTAGAACGCCTGGAGGATTTCTTTGCTCTCCTAAACAGATCCAGTCAAGAACAAGATACATTATCTAGCAAAGAAAAACGTCAATTAAAAAAAGCAGTACAACGCCAGTTAGAAACCGAAGGAATTGAAAGCGCTGACAGCCTTGCCTGTACTTTATTGGATATCGGCATTGGCAGTGACATAGCACCTTTTTTAGATTTATTTAAAGCTCCTGATAACCACCAAATTTTACAAACAGCTTATCAATTTGCTACAGTACAAAAAAGCACTAAAAATATCGCGACAGCGATAGATAGGGCGGCGAAAATAGTCTTTGCTTTAAAAAGCTACGCTCGCTATGACCAATCGGGGACCAAGGTCATCGCTAAGATCACCGACGGTATAGAAACTGTATTGACCCTTTACCATTATCAAATCAAACACGGAGTAGAAGTAATTAGAAACTATGATACTAATTTACCTTCTGTGTTATGCTATCCTGATGAACTAAATCAAGTCTGGACAAATTTAGTTCACAATGCTTTACAAGCGATGGATAATAAAGGAGTGTTAAAAATTGATGTCAAGTACCGAAAAAATGCAGTCTCAGTTAGCATTACCGACAGTGGTAAAGGCATTCCCCCAGAAATCATGCCCCGAATTTTCGAGCCTTTCTTCACCACTAAACCACCTGGAGAAGGTAGTGGCTTGGGATTGGATATAGTTCTGAAAATTATTGACAAACATGAAGGTAAACTGCAAGTAGAAAGTGTACCTGGTAAAACGACATTTAGTGTATCCTTACCAGTGCCAACCACCGACGGTAATTAAGGAGAAAAAATTTTATGGGCAAATCCACAATTTTCATAAAATCACAGGGATAAAAGTTTATGAGAAAACCAGTAATTTTGTGTGTTGACGATGAAACAGTTGTTTTAAACAGTTTAAAAATCCAATTAAAAAAAGAATTTGGGGATACTTACCTTTATGAAATAGCAGAAAATGCCGATGAAGCTATGGAAATTATTCAGGAAATTGAAGAAGAAGCCGAAGCCAGTCATATTTTGGTAATCGTATCTGACTGGTTAATGCCCGGTATTAAAGGAGATGAATTTTTGATAGATGTCCACAAAAAATATCCGAACATTGTGAAAGTCATCTTGACGGGTCAAGCCGATGCCTTAGCCATAGAACGGGTAAAAAAACAAGCAAATTTGCACCGATGTTTATATAAACCCTGGGATGGCAAAGAATTAGTAGAAACAATAAAATCTGGTTTAGCAAAAGCATGAACAACAAACCTGTGATTATTTGTGTCGATGACGAACCTATAATCCTTGAAAGTTTAAAGATTGAGTTAAAAAAAGCCCTCGGAGAAGAACATTTATTAGAAACTGCTGAAGGTGGCGAAGACGCTTTGGAATTGGCCGAGGAACTGCTTGCAGAGGGAAGTGAAATTGTGGCGGTGATTTCCGACTATTTGATGCCTAATATCAAAGGGGACGAGTTACTAAAACAGATTCACCGCATTTCACCAAAAACTATCAAAATTATGCTGACAGGACAAGCAGACCTGGAAGCAGTAGCGAATACTATTAAACACGCCAAATTGTACCGCTACATAGCGAAACCTTGGCAGTCAGAAGACTTGAAGTTGACCGTAAAAGAAGCGATTAATAGCTATTTTATGGAAAAACAATTAGCGGAACAAAACACTAAACTACAAAAATTAAATCAAGAATTAGAAAGTTTAGTAGAAGAACGGACTGCACAATTGCGTTTTTCGGAAGAAAAGTTTGCTAAAGCTTTTCGTTCTTCTCCTAATCCAATTACGATTACCAGACTTAAAGATGGCAGCCACCTGGAAATCAATGATGCTTTTTGCCAAACCATAGGTTATTCGCCAGCCGAAATAATTGGTAGAACTGCTCTTGACTTGAATATTTGGGTCAGCCAAGAAGCTAGAAACAACTTATTTTTAATCTTAAAAGAAAAAGAAATAGTACGTAATTATGAGTTGAATTTTAGAACTAAAAACGGCGAAATAAGGACGGCTTTATTGTCAGCAGAAATCATTGAAATTAATAATGAAACCTGCGTAATTTCTGTCAGTCAGGATATTAGCGATCGCAAATTAGCAGAAGAAAAACTCCGAGCTTTAGCTACTTCTCTCGCCGCAGCCCAAAGACTGGCCCACGTCGGCAATTGGGAATGGGATTTGTCCACAAACACAACTATTTGGTCCGAAGAATTATCCCGCATTTTTGGTCTGGATTCAAGCCAGCCAGCACCCACAGTAGCTGAGTTTGCTCAATACGTTCATCCAGACGATCTAGAAAAGTGGCAAAGCAGCATCAATGCTGCGATGACTACTGGGGAACCATACACGTTGGAATATCGAATTTTGCAGCCGGAATCAATAATTACCGATGGTAATTTACCTTCCCAAACCAATCAAGGAAGCTTTATTCGCTACATCGAAGCCAGAGGAGAACCAGTGGTAAACCCGCAAGGAGAAGTGACAAATATCTTCACAACATTGATGGATATTACTCTGCGCAAGTTGGCAGAAATTGCCCTGGTTGAAAGTGAAGAAAAATATCGGCACTTAGTCGAAACTTCGCAAGATATCATTTGGTCTTGCGATGCGACAGGACACCTTACTTTTGTCAACCAAGCAGTAAAACAGATTTATGGTTATGAACCTGAAGAAATGATTGGTTGTTCTTTTAGCGATTTTTTTGCACCGGAATCAACAGCTCCCGATTTGGAACTTCAGCAGTATTTATTGACTGGTAATTCAGTATTTCAGTATGAAAGTATTGTATTAGGTAAAGATGGCAGAATAATTGATATAAATACCAAGGCGATCGCCCATTTAAACTCCGAAGGAAATGTCATGGGTGCGACAGGTACTGCCAGTGATATTACGGAAAGAAAACAAGCAGAAATCACTTTGCGACAAGCAAAAGAAGAAGCGGACAGAGCCAACAAAGCCAAAAGTGAGTTTCTCTCGAATATGAGTCATGAATTGCGTACTCCTCTCAACGCGATTCTGGGTTTCAGTCAACTGCTATCTCGCGACACAGGCTTGGGTGAAGAGCAAAAGCAATACTTAGGTATTATCATCCGCAGTGCGGAACATTTGCTGATTTTAATTAATAATATTTTGCAAATGTCAAAAATTGAAGTGGGGCTGGTGACACTTAACAACAGCACTTTCGATCTGCAAAAAATGCTAACTAATACAGAAGAAATGCTGAAAATTCAAGCACAAAAAAAAGGATTGCAGTTGATTTTTGATGGTGCGCCAACTTTGCCTAAGTATATAGAAACAGACGAAAGTAAATTGCGCCAAGTTTTGATTAATATTATTGGTAATGCCCTCAAGTTTACCTCGGAGGGTGGGGTGAATTTAAGGATTAAACATGAAATATTAAACAGCGAGTATACACTTACTAATTCACCACAGATTAATGATTGCTGTTTGCTATTTGAAGTAGAGGACACGGGACCGGGAATTTCTCCTGAAGAAATGGATAGTTTATTTAAACCTTTTGCACAAACTGAAAGCGGGAGAAAAGCTCAAGAAGGAACTGGTTTGGGCTTGCCAATCAGCAAACAGTTTGTGAATTTAATGGGAGGGGAAATGAGTGTGGTGAGCACTGTGGGTGAGGGCAGCATTTTTAAGTTTGATATTAAAGTTTCTCTCCCTGATACAGTGGAAATTCAGATAACCCAAACAGCTCGTCGTGTCGTCGGTATTGAGCCGGGACAGCCGGAATACCGAATTTTGGCTGTTGACGATCGCCTGGAAAGTCGCTTGTTGCTAGTGAGAATGCTCTCATCCTTGGGTTTTGTGGTTCGTGAAGCGGAAAATGGCGTTCAGGCGATCGAGGTTTGGTCGAGTTGGGAACCTCATCTGATTTGGATGGATATGCGGATGCCCGTGATGGATGGTTATGAAGCTACGAAACGGATCAAAGCGCATTTGAAAGGTCAAGCCACCGTAATTATTGCTTTGACGGCTAGTGCTTTTGATGAGGAGCGATCGGTGATTTTGTCTGTGGGTTGCGATGATTTTGTCGCGAAGCCTTTTCGAGAGCAGGTGATTCTGGAAAAGATGGCAAAATATCTGGGAGTCCGCTATGTTTACGATCGCGAACTTGCGGGTAATTCTGACGGTAGTCACTTTGCTGGGGGTTTGTTTAGTGGCGAAATGGGTGAAAATGAAAATATGGGAACAGCGGATTTACCTTTTACGCTGAGTGCTTCGTCCTTTGAAGTGATGCCTGGTGAATGGATTGATAAATTGTATGAGGCGGCGGAAGAAGTGGACAATGATTGGATTTTCCGGTTAATTTTGGCGATTCCTCCTATTCATGCTAATTTCGGCAGCGCGATCGCAGAACTGGCTAATAACTTCCGGTGCGATCGGATTATTGATTTAATTGAAGAATTGAGAAATTATTAAAATTAGAAATATGCCAGAATAATTACAGCTTGTGCTATGATATCCAATTGATAACTTTTTTATACTGGCAATTACATAACAAAAATCAACAATCGATGACTCAAAATATTACCAAAGAGAATAGAGGCAACATATTAATTGTTGACGACACTCCAGAAAATTTGCACGTTTTATCAGCCACACTGTTAGATCGCGGATATAAAGTTCGGGGCGTAATCAATGGTAAAATGGCAATTAGAGCTGCCAAATCTGGTTCTCCCGATCTAATTTTACTCGATATCAAAATGCCGGAGATGAACGGCTACGAAGTCTGTGCCAAACTCAAAGCCGATGGGGAAACAGCAGAAATTCCTGTGATTTTTATTAGCGCTTTAGATGAAGTTTTAGATAAAGTAAAAGCCTTTCAAATTGGTGGGGTGGATTACATCACCAAACCATTTCAGGTAGAAGAAGTTTTAGCAAGAGTTGAACACCAACTGACTATAAAAAGATTACAAAAAGAACTAATCGCTCGCAATAATCAACTGCAAAAAGAAATAGTTGAACGCAAAAAAGCCGAAGAACAAGCAGCCGCAGCTTCTCAAGCAAAAAGTCAATTTGTTGCCAATATGAGCCACGAATTAAGGACTCCCCTGAATGCGATTCTGGGTTTTAGTCAAGTAATGAGTCGTGATTCTTTACTGAGTAATGAAAATATCGAAAATCTCAGAATCATTAACCGTAGCGGTCAACATTTGCTGGAATTAATTAATGATGTTTTAGACTTGTCAAAAATTGAAGCTGGGATAGTTGCCTTAGATGAAAGTAGTTTTGATTTGTATCAACTCTTAGACACTTTGGAAGAGATGTTTCAAATCAAAGCGGAAACTAAAAATTTGCACCTCAAATTTTCCGTGCAATCCCAGGTTCCCCAATATATTAAAACCGATGAAAAAAAACTGCGCGTCTGCTTAATTAATCTGCTGGGAAATTCCATAAAATTTACTGAAAACGGTGGTGAAATTTTGCTAAGAGTGGGTCTGGAAACAGTTCCATTCCAGTCAGAAGAAACAGAAATTGATTCTAACTCGATTTCCAACGAACGATGTGTAATATTTTTTGAGGTTCAAGACACTGGAGTTGGCATAGCAGCCGAAGAAATGGATACTTTATTTAATGCTTTTGTGCAAACAGAAGCTGGCAAAAAAGCTGCTGACGGCACGGGTTTGGGGTTAAATATTACCAAAAAATACGTGGAAATTATGGGAGGTAATATTGAAGTAAGTAGTATTTTAGGTGAGGGAACTACTTTTAAATTTAATATTAAACTCTGTGCGGTGGCTCCCTCGGAAGTAAATATCACGAGATTGCAACGGGTGCTGGGGCTAGAACCAGAGCAGCGAATTTATCGAATTTTAGCAGTGGATGATAATACTGAAAATCGACTGCTGCTAATTAAAATGCTCGCACCCATTGGCTTTGAAGTCAGAGAAGCTGAAAATGGTAGACAAGCAATTGAAATCTGGGAAAATTGGCAGCCGGATTTAATCTGGCTGGATACGCGAATGCCAGTAATGAATGGTTTTGAAACTGTGGCAGAAATTAGAGCTAGGGAGACAAATACTCGATCGCATACTGTAGTTATTGCTCTGACTGCTAGCATTTTTGAGGAAAGAAGAGGCGAAATTATCGCAGCAGGCTGCGACGATTTTGTGCGTAAACCTTTTCAAGAACAAATCATTTTTGACAAGATTGCTCACTATTTGGGAGTGCGCTATATTTATCAAGAGTTGTCTGTACCTTTTGGGGTGGGAGGGAGGCGTTATTTGAACGGCGAAAAACCCGATTCATTTTTTTTACCACTGTTGGCAGAGATGCCTAAAAGTTGGTTAGAGGAACTGGACGAAGCTGCTAATGATGTTAATGAAGAGTTGGTGATTCAAGTTGTCGATCGCATTTCCGAAAGTCATCCAACTTTAGCTAATGCTTTAAAAGATTTACTTGAGGATTACCGACTTGACAGAATAGTGAATTTAACTCAATCAATTTTAGAATAAATGGATAATAGCGGAATTAAAATATTGATGGTTGACGATCAACCGATTAATCTGCGTTTTTTATCTAATTTACTAAGCTCTCATGGCTATCAAGTTTACAGAGCTATTTCTGGACAACTAGCTTTGAATGCTGCCATCGCCTATGCTCCTGATTTGATTTTGTTGGATATCCGAATGCCAGAAATGGACGGATATGAAGTCTGTGAGAGGCTAAAAAAAATACCAGAAACAGCGCAGATTCCGGTGATTTTTTTAAGCGTGTTAGATGATATTAACGATAAAATAGAAGCTTTTCGAGTGGGCGGATTAGACTACATTACTAAACCTTTTCAAGTGGAAGAAATTTTAGCAAGAATCGAAAAGCAAATTGATTTACAAAAACTGCAACAGCAATTAAAAAAGCAAAATGTTCAACTGCAACAGTCGCAATTATTGCTAGCAAGCGTCTTGAATAGTTCCCTAGACGGTGTGGTAGCTTTTTCTGCTGTTCGCAACAGTCAGGGAAATATTGTTGATTTCAAATGGATTTTGCTGAACCGGGCTGCGGAAAAAATGCTGAGTATGGTGTCTCAGGATTTAATAGGAAAGTATTTGTTAGAAGAAATTCCTCAAGTCTGCAAAAATGGTCTATTTGATGTCTACGTTTCTGTGGTAGAAACAGGAGAAACTTTAGAGCGAGAATTTTATTACGAACACAATCGCAAATTCAGTGCTTGGCTGCACATTGTCGCTGTCAAATTAAATGACGGTTTGGCTGTCACATTTCGGGATATTAGCGAACGCAAACAAGCAGAAATTTCTCTCACTCGCTATGCTCAAGAATTAAGTCGATCTAATGCAGAATTACAACAGTTTGCTTATATTGCTTCCCATGATTTGCAAGCACCTTTGGGAACGATTTCGGGTTACGCTAAATTATTAGAAAGGCGCTGTCAAGACCAATTTGATTCTCAAACTTATAAATTTATTAGTAATATAATTAGTTCTTGTACAAGGATGCAAAACTTGATTGATGATTTACTGGAATATTCACGAATTGGCAGAAGCCAGAAACCTTTTGGGTTGACTGATTGCAATTTAGTTTTTGAGGATGCTTGTGCTAATTTACAGTGGGCTATTCGTAAGAATCAAGCTATTGTTAGTAGGGCGGATTTGCCGATGGTTGTGGCTGATAGTTGTCAATTAGTGCAACTATTTCAGAATTTAATTGGCAATGCTATTAAGTACCGGGGGGGCGATCGACCGATGGTTCACGTAAGTGTTTCCCGACAGGGGGATAACTGGCTGTTTTCTGTAGAGGACAACGGTATTGGTATTGCAGAACAGTATCAGGAGAGTATTTTTCAGATTTTTCAGCGCTTGCATACTCAAAAAAACTATTCGGGAACGGGTATTGGTTTGGCGATTTGTAAAAAAATTGTCGATCGCCACGGCGGTCGCATTTGGGTGCAATCAGTACCCAATCGAGGAGCGATTTTTTATTTTTGTCTTCCTGTAGGGGAGTGAAGGTAGAAGTTATAAGCTATAAGCTATAAGCTGCTGCGGTTTGGCTCCCCTTAAAAATCCGGATGGAGGAAGCAACAGAAAGGAAATAGTAATTTATTTAGTGATTTTGGGGGATTATTTATATTTACTTTACAGAATTGCGATCAAAATGTAGCATATTTACTGATGACAAAAAACAAATAAAGAGTTCATAATCAATTTATTAACTCAAATCTTGTAAAAGTTAAACATCAGCGGTGCACGGCATAATTTTCAATTTATTTCAACTGTATCGAGAGTATCTGACTTTCCCCTACAGTAATTTAGAGTATATTTCGGAGGCAAGCCTTGGCGATAGTTCTAGTTGTGTGGGTTGTGCATTTTTTAAAGAAATGCTAAGTGAAACAAGCATTAATGACAAAGGTTTGCCTGCAAGGCAAACAAAAGAATTTTTGCTACACACACTCAGCCTGGTTGGTCAAACCAGCAAAATTAGGACAACAGATATTGGCATATCCTCGGATATTTGTGCAATTTATACCAGGTCACAGCATTCGTTGGTAGTGAGTCAAAGCAGTGAATAATCAAAACAAAACATTCACTATTTTAATGGCTAATGATGACGAAGATACCCGCTTTTTCGTGCAGGAATCACTCCGAGAGATTCCCATAGCAATTAGAATCGAATTTGTGGAAAATGGGGAACAAGTGCTAGACTATTTGTACTGTCGCGACTCCTATGCCGAGGCTAGCAATTGGCGCTTCCCCGACCTGATACTTTTAGATCTGAATATGCCGAGGCTTGACGGGCCAGAAGCACTAACTTTGATTAGATCGGACCCCGACTTGCAACATCTCCCGGTCGTGATACTGACTACATCGCAAAGCAGCGGAGATATTTTGCTTTGTTACCGCTTGGGTGCGAATTCTTTCATATCCAAACCAGTGACTTTTGAAGGATTGGTTGAAGTAATGAAGACTTTGTGTCAGTATTGGTTTGAAATCGTTTCGCTCCCGTCGGAGGCTCTATAAGCTAAGTTGTAGGGGTAAGGATTCGGGGAATTAATCTCTGAGTAAAGCCCAAAGTTTTCTGCCCCCATCCAATTTTCCCTAGGGGAGGTTTCCAAAAATGAGATGGTTTCTATTGCTAGTGGCTATGTCGGTTATTAGTTAGAATTTCTAAATAGTTGTTGTCAACCCGCTCGAATTGCTATAGTTGTGTTAACGTCTAACCACTCGATAAAAGTTTTGTTGGTGGAGGATAACCTCGCAGATGCGACTCTGATTGAAGACCTTTTAGGGTCATTCAGTGACGCTACATTTCTTCTTGAAATTGTTAAGTCTATGGAGCAGGGAATACAATGTCTGCAAACAGCAGAGTTTGATGCCATACTATTAGATTTGTCCGTGGAAGATTGTTTGGAGGGAAGCGATCCGATCGCGATGCTGAAAGCCCGATCGCCCACAGTGCCAATTGTGGTACTAACAGATATGAATGATGAACATACGGCACTGTCAGTATTGCGATCGGGCGCTCAAGATTGTTTGGTGAAGGGCAGATTTCATAGAACTCTTCTGGTGCGGGCAATCCACTATGCGATCGAACGGCAACGCATAGAGGAACAATTGCGACAACAAGCCCAAAGAGAGCGACTTTTGGCTAAAATGATCGAAAATATTCGATCGTCCATCGACGTTACAAGTATTCTCCACAGTACCGTGGCAGAAGTACGTCAATTTCTGAAAACAGACCGGGTTTTAATTTATCGCTGTCACAATTCTGGGACACAACTCGACAGCGAAGAGCAAAAATGTGAGATTGTCGCAGGTGACGGATTGCCACAAGGTTATATTGAAAACCAAAATATTTGTTCTGCTTTGGCGGTATCCTGTCTTTTTTTGGCGGAGTCTCAGTCGGTACAAGCAATATCTGATGTGAGTGGGACGGAATTGACGGGTAGTTGTAAAAAATTGCTGACTGATTGTGAAATTGCAGCAGTTTTAAGCGTTCCAATTTGGCAATTTGAAGACAAGGAAGCGACAAAGAAAATATCTTCAGGCTCTAGGGGGGAAGAAGAACAAGAGGAGGATTATCCCGAAGATTTAATGACGCTGCTGTGTGGTGGGACACCGCAGAGAATGCTCAAAAATGAATCTGAGTCGGGTACAGAAAATAAAAATTATTTGTGGGGAATCCTGACAGCATATAATTGTACTGGAGCTAGGCAGTGGCAGGCATGGGAAATAGAATTTTTAACACATTTGGCAAATCAAGTGGCGATCGCGATCGAACAATCTGAACTTTACTGCAAGTTAGCAATTGCCAACCAAAAATTGCAGCAACTAGCAACTACAGACGCACTGACACGGATTGCTAACCGCCGCCAGTTCGATCGCATTTTGATGTTGGAGTGGCGTAGGCTAGCAAGAGAGGAATTGCCACTGTCTTTAATCCTGCTTGACATCGACTTTTTTAAATCTTACAACGACTTTTACGGGCATCTTGCCGGCGACGACTGCTTGTATCAAGTGGCTGGGGCGATCGCCTCTGCTGTCAAGCGGGCTGGAGATTTGCCAGCCCGTTATGGTGGCGAAGAATTTGCCGTACTACTACCCAACACTGGAGCCGAAGGAGCCCACGTTGTCGCCCGGACAATTTGCGATTGCCTCGATGCGCTAAAACTCCCCCACGCGCGATCGGAAATCGATCCCTACGTTACCCTCAGTTGTGGGATTGCTACCACGATTCCTGCTCCCGATCGCTCTCCCGACAGCCTAATTCACAGTGCTGACAGTGCTCTCTATCAAGCTAAAACTGAAGGCAAAAACCGCATTTGTCACGCCAGCAGCAACCCTCACTCCTCGGCTAACAAACCCCCAGATTTATCCCTAGAGTCCGTTTCTTCAATCTGAAATCTCAAATCCCTTGACTGTCTAAAATCTGAAATCACAAATCTAAAATCCCTTGACGAATCGGTATTTCGATCGCAAATTCTGTCCCCACCCCTAACTGAGAATTACACTCCAAAGTTCCGTGATGTTTTTCAACTACGATTTCATAACTAATAGCCAATCCCAATCCCGTACCTTTTCCCACAGGTTTCGTAGTAAAAAAAGGATCGAACAACCGTTGCTTTACTGATTCGGGAATGCCAGTACCGCTATCTGTAAACGTAATTCTCACCCGCTCCTCCTCCACAACTTCTGTGTGAATCTTAATTGTATAAACAGAGGATTGAGCATCAGCCGATTCCAGTTCTTTAGCCTTTTCTTCCAAAGCATCGATCGCATTGCTCAACAAGTTCATAAACACCTGATTTAATTGACCAGAGTAACATTCAACCAAGGGTAAATTGCCGTACTCTTTAATTAGCGAAATAGTAGCTTGTTCCCGTTTTTGCTTCAAACGGTGAGCCAAAATCATCAAAGTGCTGTCAATGCCTGCATGAATATTAACCGCCTTAAATTCTGCTTCGTCAAGGCGAGAAAAAGTCCGTAAAGATTTAACAATTTCCTGAATTCTCTCGGCTCCAACTTCCATGGAATCCAACAGCTTCGGCAAATCTTCACGGATAAAATCTAATTCGCATTCTTCAAGTTCTGCCTCAATTTCTGCCGTAGGTTTAGGGTAAGCTACACGGTAAAGTTCCAGAATTTTTAGCAAATCCTTGGTATAATCTTTGGCATAGGTAATATTACCAAAAATAAAACTGACAGGATTATTGATTTCGTGGGCGACTCCAGCAACCAATTGACCCAAGGAAGACATTTTTTCACTTTGGACGAGCTGTGCTTGGGTATTACCGAGAGTGTTAAAAGCTAATTCTAATTCCACTGCTTGTTCTCTGAGTCTAGCTTCGGATTCTCGCAGTGCCATTTCTGCTGCTGTGCGCTCGGTAACATCGACACCAATTCCCCAAAAATCCCAGCCTGGAACCGAAAATTCAGCGGAAATATTAGACCAAGCAATTGTTTTTACATTCCCGTCAGCAGCCTGTATTTCTAGTTCTAAATCTCGAAAATTATGTTCTAGTTTGACAATTTCTTTAAACACTTTTTGACGGTATTGAAAATCAGGTATTAGTAGTTGTATCGCTTGCTGATTGGCGACCATTTCTGATGTACTGTAACCCAAAACTTGTTCGCATTCTCGGTTCCAGACTATGATATTGCGTTCGGCATCAACAGCGCTGAGCATGACTGGCATATTTTCGAGAATTAAGCGTAGCCTTGCTTCACTTTCCCTGAGAGCTTCTTCAACTCGCGCCCTCTCCGTGATGTCCACAGAAACAGCAATTAATCCTGGAATTTCTCCTTTTTCATCGAAGATTGGGGTGCCACGAGTTTCGTAAATGTGACCAGAGAATTCGGCAGACCAAATTTTTTCTTCGCCAGCCAAAACCAAATTAATATTTTCGATAATTTGGGGGTACTTTTCGTACAGTCCGTAAACCGATAAGCCAACTACTTGTGCTGGAACTAATCCTAAAGGTTCTAACCCTTTTCCTTCCGAAAGTGTAAAGATGCCTCGGCGGTCAATGCAAGACAAAATTATGGGTGCATTGTTGACAACGGCACGGAGGCGTTTTTGACTCATTTGCAGGGCTAATTCTGCTTGTTTGCGATCGGTAATATCGAGGGCTGCTCCGAATAATTTGATGACTTCCCCTTGATGGTTTTGGACAATTTGTCCCCAACCGATTAGATATCTCATTTCTCCGTTTAAACGGTAAATGCGGTGGTCAATTTCGTAGGGTTGGCGGTGGGCGATGGCGTCGTTTATAGTTTGTTGAAAGCGTTCTCTATCGTTAGGATGAATTTGTTGCACCAGTTCTGGATAACTTGGTGTTGGTGCGTTTATTTCTAGATCGTAAATTCTTTTTAATTCATCAGACCAAGTAACTTCGCCAGTAGTGAGGTCGAATTCCCAGTTGCCGATATGGGCAACTTTTTGAGTTTCTTCTAATTTTTGCTGGTATTCTAAGAGTTCGTTAGTGGCTTTTTTACGTCCGCTAATATCCGTCGCCGTACCTATAAATCCTTGAAATTTACCTGCTGGTGTCAATTTAGGAACTACTGTTTCTTCAATCCACCGATATTCGCCGTCGGCTCTTTTTAGGCGGTATTCTCTCTGGAATTTGCTAGGGGAATTCCCAGCAGTTGCATATATTTGTTCCCAGCTATCTAAATCTTCGGGGTGGATGTTTTGCGTCCATCCGCGGGCTGAAATTTGTTCCTGACTAAGCCCTGTAAATTCTGTCCACTGAGAATTAAAGTAATGACAATTGCTATCTGCATCTGCTATCCACAGCATGGTTGGTACTAGATCTGCCCACTCGCGCCAAGAATTTTCGCCGACATCTGAAAAATTGGCGATCGGGGCTTGTTTGGGTAATTTAGCTTCCCTGGGAGAACCAGTCATAACTTGACAAGGGGTAAGTTGACATTTGCTGTTTTTATTGTGACACTGAGATGCAATTTCATGTAAAAAATTATCGGCTTTTCATAACCAATATATCAATCCAAATTCCTCTAGGTTAAATTTTGCTGGACTGGAATCTCAACCAAAAACTCCGAACCCTCTCCCACCGTGGAACTACAGCTCAATTTGCCACCATGTCGATCGACTATAATTGAATGAGAAAAAGTATACCTACGAGCTGGTCCTAAATTGCAGTGAATAAAGCTGATAGGATTATTTATTTCATGAGCTACACCAGCAACTAACTGCCCCAAACTTACCATTTTTTCATTTTGCACAAGCTGAGATTGAGTTGTTTTGAGCTGCTTAATTGCTGTTTCTAATTCTAGGGCTTTGGAACGTTCTCGCGCTTCCGATTCCTGCAAAGCAAACTCTGCTTGTTTGCGATCGCTAATATCTTGATGAGTGCCGTTCATCCGCAGTGGTGCGCCCCATTCGTCGTATTCTACTACCTTACCCAAAGCCATAATCCATTGCCAATTTCCCGATTTATTTAGCATCCTAAATTCAATTTTATAAATATCATTTTCCCCTTCAAAATATGAATTTAAAGCTGCCATCACCTTGACTTTATCTTCGGGATGTAGCAAATCTTCCCAATATTTAACATTATTTTCAATTTCATTTTCTTCATAACCAATCATATCGTTTCCGGCTGCATCGGAATGATTTAACCTTACTAGAACGCAGAGAACACAGAGGGAGATAAGAGAGATGAATAATTCCGATGTTACCGGATTTGATATCATTGCTTTCCACTGCGAGTCAAAATAAGTAGCGCCTGTAGCAATATTCCAATCCCACAGCCCCAGGGAGCTGCCAAACACTGCTAATTGCAATCTTTCTTGACTAAGTTTCAAGGCGGATTCTGTACGTTTTAGTTCTGTGAGATCGGCAATAATTGCCATCATTCCTATGGGTTGATTACTGCTTCCTTCCCCCCTTGGGGGGGATGACTTCTTCCTTCTTGGTTCCCCCCTTGGGGGGGTAGGGGGGGTTCTTCTTCCTTCTTCCTTCTTGCTTCTGCCTCCTTCTGTCTTCAATCTTACTGCCGTTTTGGCAACACAACTGTAAATATGCTACCCTTGCCGAGATTACTGCTAATAGCAATCTCGCCCTTAAAAGGTTTTAGCAGTTCAATACAAGTATAAAGTCCCAGACCAGTTCCTGTGGGTTCACCCTCTTTTTGTTCCTCGCCTTTAGCGGGTTTTGATGTGTAAAAAGGATCGAATATTTTTGACAAATCTTCTGGTGCTATCCCGCATCCAGTATCCGCAATCTCCAGATAAATTTTCGATTCATCTTGTCGAGTCACAATAGTTAGTTCTCGGCTTTTTTTATCCCACATAGCATCCATTGCATTATTTATTAAGTTGTAAAATACTTGAGAAATATAGGAATAAATTAAGGGAATATTTTGCATTTTATCGTCATAAAAATATTTTTTCTTGATTTTATTTTTAAAATACAGATTTCCTTCCAATAGCTGAATCTCTCGCTGCACTAATTCGTTTATATTCACAGGCTGCAAATCTTGCTCTTGCTCCTTTCTGCTTTTCACCATCAGAGTGTCCATAATCTGATTGACTTTTGTGATGGCTTGTAAAATATACTTAGTGTAACTAAAAAACGAGTAGTCGTTAATTTTTGTGGCTTTTGTTTCAATGAGATCGACGCTAGTCTGCATAACTTGCAGCGGACTTTTCAAGTTGTGTACCATGCCCTGAGTCAAGCGACCGATGATGGCAGTTTTTTCTTGGTCGATGAGTTGCTTACTTTTTTGTTCGACAAGTCTTTCGAGATTTTGGTTGAGGTGAGCAAGCTCTTCGTTTTTTTCTTCGAGTTTTTTTTGTAAACTACGAATAGTCAAGTGAGTTTCAATTCGGCTCAATACTTCTTCGTGCTGGAACGGCTTAGTGATGTAATCAACTGCTCCTGTTTGAAAGCCTTTTACTTTGTCAAGGGTATCGGAAAGGGCGCTCATAAATATGATGGGAATGTCTTGCGTCGGCGGGTCTGCTTTCAAGCGACGGCAAGTTTCAAACCCGTCAATTCCCGGCATCATGATATCTAAAAGGATCAGGTCTGGATGGATATATTCAATTTGCTCGATCGCACTTTCGCCGTCCTGGGCTACTAATACCTTAAACCCATAATTTCTCAACAACTCGAAAAGTACATCCAGATTGGTCTGGTTGTCATCGACAATTAGTATAATGCTTCTTTCGGAATTTTTATCGTTCATATTCAAGGAAAAAAATCAAGTTGAATAGTATAGTTGTGAATTTTGACTTGTGAAGTGTGACTTGTGAATTAAAATCCCCGTCGAATGATTTTGATTTGTTGGTCACAATCTTGACTGTCAACTTACAAAGTTTTACATAACTTTAATCCTAAGACAAATGTTCCTTCAAAAAAGATCGAATTTGCTTGATTTGAAATCCCTTAGCTAGTTGGCGGACGTGGTGAGCGAAAGGCACTAATTTCGGGTCAGAATTTTCAAGTTTAGCAATTTCCTCCAGAATAGCTTCTATATCGCCCATTGCACACAGTCTTAACAAAGCCAAGACTGACTCACAGGCGGGAGATGGGATCTTGTCCGCAGCAGCCAAGTCTGATGCTGTTTTTGGGGTTGGAGCTTTGCGTTTGTTAGCCGATGCTCCGTCTTCGTAAACCCATTCTAGTCCCAAATTAACTCGCAACGATTCTAAAAGCTCGTTGTTTTGAAGAGGCTTACTGAGAAAACCATTGCAGCCTGCAAGTATGCTCTCTTGCCTGGTAGTCTCATAAACACTAGCAGACAAAGCAAGGATAACCGCATCTTTTAATTCCGGCAAGTGTCGCAGCCGCCTGGTAGCTTCCCAGCCGTCCATTACTGGCATCAGCAAGTCCATTAAAATTAGATCCGGTTGAAATTCCAGTGCTTTGTGCAAACAGTCTTCGCCGTCTGTGGCTTCTACAATTTCCAAGCCCAAACGAGAGAGCATTTTATGCAGCATTGCCCGATTTGCTTCGTTGTCGTCTACTACCAACACTTTGCGCTTGAGGCCTACGAAACCAACAATCCGATGTTTTTCGGGTGGAGAGGGGATTTCTGAACACTGGGCGACGGCGGGCAAATCTATATCTAACCAAAAAATGCTGCCTATGTCGGAGGTACTTTCGACGTGAATTTGGCTGCCCATCATGTTTACTATTTTTTGACTGATGGAAAGGCCCAATCCGGTACCTTCCACCACGTTGCTACGATCGCCCACTTGATGAAAGGGCAAAAATATTTCTGCTAATTTGTTCTCTCTGATACCAATGCCGCTATCTTCGACTTGGAAGCGGATTTTAGTTGGTGGTAATTTTGCTAAGTTTGGTGCTTCTGTGGCGTCACCAGGGGCGATGGACTGCTTCTGTGGTTCTAGATTAGGGGTCAAAGTTGCCATTCCATCACGATTTGCCGCCGTTAAACTGGAATTTATGGAGTTGATGGGACTGGCATATTCAGCGACATTATCCACGTAACCGACTTTCAATGTCACTCCACCACGATCGGTGAACTTAACAGCATTGCTGAGCAAATTAATCAAAACTTGTCGGACTCTTTTTTCATCAGCTAAAACGTAGTTAGGCAGAACAGATAGCTCCTCGTAATTAAATGCAATTCCTTTTTGATCGGAACGCATCTTAAACAAGTCAACAATGTTTTTGATTAAATTTCTAAAATCTACCTCGCTCACAGACAGTTCCATTTTATTAGCTTCTATTTTTGCCAGATCTAAAATGTCATTAATCAGCGTCAGTAAGTGATTGCCACACTGTAGAGCGTTAGTCAGGATATCCAGTTGTTCCGTTGTTAAATTCCGATCGTTTTTGAGGAGTTGAATGTATCCTAAAATGCCGTTCAAAGGTGTCCGCAATTCGTGGCTCATATTGGCGAGAAAGTCGCTTTTAGCGCGGTTAGCAGCTTCAGCGGCTTCTTTAGCTAATTGCAGGGCGGCTTCTGCTTGTTTGCGATCGGCAATTTCAGTTTGCGCCTTTTGAAACAAAGTAGATTGTTGGATGGCGATCGCCAATTGCACGGCCAATTGTTGCAGACAATCTGCCTCAAATTTTTGCCAAGGACGGGAGTCTGTGCAGTGGTGGGCAATTAACAGCCCCCACAAATTTTCGCCTTGCAAAATCGGTACTACCAGATTAGCTCTGACCTGTAGCTCAGTTAACAGATTCAAGTAGCATTCAGCGATACCAGCGTTGTAAACATCATCTGTAGCTCTAATTCTGCCATCTTTGTAAAGGTCAACGTAGGCTTTGCCAAAACAGGGGTCGTAAATTTCCCTTCCCGCAATTGCCATGCAATCTTCCTTTACCGACTCCACAGCGATAAACCCACTCCAACTAGGAGTAAACTGGTAAATCACTGTGCGGTCTACTTGCAAAAATAGCCGGACTTCTTCCACAGTTGTGGTTAAAATTTCTTCTAAGTTTAAAGAACCCCGAATGCGTTCGAGCATGGCGACTGCCAGTTGCTCTCGATTTAATTGCTGGCGCAAAGTTTTTTCGACTTTTTTGCGCTGGCTAATATCAGTAATTACTCCCACAGAACCTATAAAATTCCCATTGTCATCTTTGATGTTATCTGCTCTCACCAGAGTAGTTACTGCTTCACCATTCTTAGTTTTTAGTTCAATTTCATCGCTCCATGACAGGCCTGTGCGAAGGGTTTTATAGATTTGTTTATAAATTTTAGGTTGGACGTACATCGCCTCGGCTGCATTAAGCGTGTTGAGTTCTTCGACTGTGTAGCCGTACCGTTGAATGAATGCTTGGTTGTGGTAAATAGAGCGTCCTTTCAAGTCGGTAATCGCGATCGCGTCGCTGGTACTTTCAACGGCTTGAGTAACTTTCAACAGCTCTAGTTCTGCTTGTTTGCGATCGCTGATATCAGTCATGGAACCCACCATCCGCAGGGGATTTCCGGCTTGGTCCCACACTGCTTGGGCCCTGGCTAGTACCCACTTGTAGCTGCCGTCTTTGCATAGCAGACGGTATTCAGAGGCATAATTCGGGGTTTTGCGATCGAGGTAATCTTGGATAGCAGTTTGCACGCGCCAAGCATCTTCCGGGTGAATTCGCTCAGTCCATTCGTGGTTGTTAGTGTCAATTTCCGTTTCTGAGTAACCGATAATTTCCTTCCAGCGAGCCGAGCGAAAAACTTCATTAGTTTGGAGGTTGAAATCCCAAATTCCGTCTTGATTTCCCTTCAGAACTAACTGCCAGCGTTCTTCGCTTTTCCTTAATTCTTCTTCGGCTTGTTTGCGCTGAATATGAGAACCCAATTGAGTGGCTACTGCTTTTACTAAATCTACTATACGGCCCTCTAGAGGCGAGCGGTTCCGCTGGTAAAATACTAAAACTGCCAGCACTTCTCCCTCAGCGCGAATTGGGATGCCGAAACAAGCTTTTAATCCACTTTCTTTTGCCAGTTCCCATCGCGAGAAAACGGGATTTACACCATCAGATATATCTTCTCTCCACTCCATTTGTTTAGTCAGCCAAATGCGCCCCGGTAGTCCGACGCCCAGTCCAAATACAAACTGATGGCTTTCACGTCCAAAGGCCTGCAAAGTCGGGTCGCTAGCATACCAACTTTGGCTGTGTTCTAAAACAGTGCCATCAGCAGCAGGTATCCAAGCTTCGGCAAAATTCCAGCCTATGGCGTTGCACAAAAAGCGCAAAACATTGGCGATCGCGCTCTCGAAGTCTGGGGACTGACTAATTGCTTGAGTTGCTGCTAACAATAACTTGATTTCATCTTCTGTTTGCTTACTTTCAGTAATATCAGTTCCCGCGCCCAAAATTTGTTTTAATTGACCGGCTGGGGTTTTCATAAATACAGTATCTCGGCTGACAATCCAGCGCCAAGAACCATCCTTATGCTGCATTCTGTATTCAACTTCAAAGATATCGCCTTGGCCACCTGTTTCTACTTGCTGTAAATAATCAGGAATTTTGCTCAAATCTTCCGGGTGCATCAATTGAGAAATCATCTCCACACCCATAGCCTGAAGTTCTTCTACTGTATAGCCTAAAACGTGAGAAATGGAAGCATTAGTATAAATAATTTTATGTTCAATCAAATCGTAAACATACAAAATATTAGGACTAGCTTCAGCAATTTTTTCAGCGAACCGCTGACTATCTTGTAGTTTTAGTTCGGCTTGTTTTTTAGCAGAAAGATCTCGTACAATGGAAATAATTTCGCCCCCGGCCAGCATAGTCAGGGACAGTTCTTGAGGAAAGTTGGAGCCGTCGCTGCGACATCCGATGGCTTCGGTGTTGCAATATCCTTTTGTGGTTAAAGCGGGGAGGATTTCTTGCTCCAACCTTTGTAGTTCTGCACTTTCATAGCATATTTTCCAGCTTTGAGCGAACATGGCTTCGGGAGATTCGCAACCATACATTTTGAGTTGAGCTGCGTTGCAATAAATGAACTCTCCGCCGGCGCCGATGATGGCGATGCCCTCGGAAGCGGCGGACATGGCGGCGGCTTGTCGCTGGATGGCGGACTCAGAACGTTTGCGATCGGTGATATTACGGACGATCGCGATAATGTCGTCATCGCTACAAAATACAATTCTGGCTTCAAAATCGTACAGTTCACCATTAACTGACATGGGATATTCTACGATTTGAATTTCACCATTGTCGATCGCTTGTTTGTTACCAGATACGATCTTGTCAGCAAAAACCGACGGTAAAATGTCTTGGACTTTTTTGCCGATAAAAATACTTTCTTTAAGTATAATATTCGGTTCTTTTGCAGGTTTGAAGTCTACAAAAGTGCCATCGGCGCGACAGCGAAACATCATGTCGGGTATGGCGTTTAAAAGGGCTCGATTGGTGGCTTCACTTTTGCGTAATTCTGCTTCGGCTTGCTTGTTTAATGTAACATCGCGGGCCACTGCATAAATTAAACCTTCTTCACCAAAGGGCGATGCCGTCCAGGACAGCCATTTATAAGTACCATCTTGGCAAAGGTAGCGGTTTTCTAAGTTAATAACTGGGTTGCCACTTTTGAGTGTTTCCAATTTAGCTCTGGTTATTGCTCGGTCTTCGGGATGCACAAATTCTATAAAAGGTTTGGCTATAAGTTCCCCTTCGCTGTAACCTAAAGCATTTGACCAAGCAGGATTTAAGCGTCTGAAATAGCCGTCTAAACCCGCAATGCAAAGTAAATCGAGGGAAATATTAAAGAAGCGATCGCGCTCTTTTTGAGTTTGTTTTAATTCGGTGATATCCATCACCAAGCCATCCCAAACTAAATCGCCATTGGCTTGCTTTTCCGGTTTGGCAGCGCCTTGCAGCCACTTCACTTTGTCCGGCATAATTTGCCGCCACTGCTGATGCCATGGCAGCAGCGTATTCGCCGATTTTATTATTGATTTGTGGAACTCTTCTAGGTCATCTGGATGAATATTTTCAAAACCCAATTCTGCATTTTGTTCTAGCTGTTTAGGTGCTAATTCGTAAATTTCATTACAACCGGAAGAAACGTAGCAAAATTTTTTTTCTCCATCCTTATTAATGCGGAATTGATAAATCATTCCCGGTACGTTAGCTGTCATTTTTTCCAGCCGAGAGCGGGTTTGCCTCAATGCTATTTGCTGCCGCTTGTACTCGGTGACATCTCGGATAGTACCTACTAACATTTTACTGCCTTCGGCTGTTTTAAAAATTATCTTTTTGGTAGATATAATTCTTTTTTTACCGCTGCTATCTATAAATTTTTCTTCGGTTTCATCAGGGATTCCTGTTTTCAATACCGCTGCGTCTTTTTGTAAAAACAAGCTAGCTGTTTCTTCCGGTAAAAAGTCATATCCACATTTACCTATAAGTTCTGTTCGCGGTTTTCCCATTAATTCGCAAAAAGCATCGTTTAATACTACCCAACGGTGTTGTTCGTCTTTGACAAAAATTGGGTCTGGTGTCGCATTAATCGTGTGCTTTAAAAATTGTCGAGATGCTTTGAGTTGAACTTCATAGCGGTGGCGATCGCTCACATCCAAGACCACTTTAATCATCCGATCGATCGACCCGTCTAGGCTGCGGATGCAGCGCAGCGACACTCTAGTATAAACTATTCCACCGTTTTTTTTGCGCCATCTTTTGTCTAAAACGTAACCTTGACTCTTACCTGTTAAAATTTTCTTGAGCTGCTCGGAACTAGCTTGCCAATCTTCAGGAAAAGTCAATTTCTCCCAATTACACTGCAACAGTTCTTCGCGCTCGTATCCCAGCAAATTGCACAAAGCATCGTTGACTTCCAACCACTCACATTTTTCTGGTTGTGAGGGAGAAACTGGCGCTGCCAGAATGGCGATTCCGACTAGGCAATTCTCCACTACCGATCGATATTTTGCTTCACTTTTTCGCAAAGCTTCTTGGTTGTGTTGTCTTTCCACTGCGTAACGCAGCGATCGCATTAACACTTCGCTGTCTATTTTTCTTTTGACTAGATAATCTTGAGCTCCTGTTTGGATCGACTGCACGGCTAGTTCTTCATCGTTGCTGGCCGTGAGCACCACGATCGGAGTATTGACGCTGTATTCTTGAATTTTAACAATTGTACTTAAGTCTTGGGTGTCCGGCAGTGACAGATCTAGTAATATGACATCAAATTTTTCCTTTAGTAAAAGCTCCTGTGCTTTACTGAGACGATCGGCGCGACTTATCAATAGCCTTTGGGGCAACGATCGGGAAACATTGGTTTCTAATAATAATTCTTCGATCAGCTCAGCTTCGGCCCGATTGTCTTCGACGAGGAGAACCTTAAAGCCATGGCGCTCTGCGGTTGGGTTCAAAACTGATATCATAAATACCCAGATTTTTATCGTAAAGCAGTCGTAGTAACCATTATAGCATATAAGCAATTCAATGCTGAAATATACAACTAGGAATAGTTTAAAACTGCTTGACTGAATTCTCTCTGACTCAGCAGAAATTGGCGACTCTCTCTCCTAAGTAAGAAAATCGTTGACACACCTTTAAAAGCGATCGTCCCATGAAAATCCACAGGAGGGATGAATACGGGGGTTGTGACCTAGTTCTTTTGTCTTTGCTTGATGATAGCTGATATTTCCTAGTCGCTGCCATCTTTTTACTTGTGGCAACCCAGGAAAATTTTCTCTGGTCTATTGTGTTTTCCCAAAAAAGTGATAATCTATAAATAGAGGCCATAAACGATATTGAGCTAGAAAGCCTCTGGCACGATCTGTGCATAAATACACTTAAATTCACTTTGAGGAGCCGGGGATCAAGGTTTTAGTGATAATTAAAATAGTTTTACTTGGAGAAAATATTAGCTGTTAAGGTGAGTAATTCATGGGAGTGAATGATTAGCAGGCAGGATACAGCTAATAAATAGTGACGGAAAAATCAAGAAGTCGGGATATTTAGAGATTGACTTCGTAAGAAAACTAAGTTCAAACTTTTTGCTGTCCTTTGACCGAAATGAGCTAAAAAGTAGAGGAAAAAGCAATGACCCACAAATTAGCAATTCCAGAAAAGCAGCTTCAAATTCCCAAAGACAAAGCCTTAATATTATGGTTCGATGAAGTCGGCATCGCTGACATCCCCTTAGTCGGTGGCAAAAATGCTTCCTTGGGGGAAATGATTCAACAGCTAACTCCCAAAGGAGTGAATGTTCCCAACGGGTTTGCAACTACAGCATACGCTTACCGCTACTTCATCGAGTCGGCGGGTTTAGATAGTAAACTGCGCGAACTTTTTGCTGACTTGGAAGTCGAAAATGTCAACAACCTGCGCCAAAAAGGCAAGCAAGCGCGATCGCTGATTCTGGAAACGCCGTTTCCGCGAGACTTGCAAGCGGCGATCGCCAGCGCTTACGATAAATTGTGCGATCGCTATGGCGAGAGTACAGATGTAGCAGTCCGTTCCTCCGCCACCGCCGAAGACTTACCAGACGCCAGCTTCGCCGGACAACAAGAAACCTACCTCAACGTACATGGCTGCACCAGCGTGCTCGAATGCAGCCACAAATGCTTCGCTTCCATATTCACCGACAGAGCGATTTCCTACCGTCAACTCCGAGGCTTCGACCATTTTGATGTGGCCTTATCAGTAGGTGTGCAAAAAATGGTGCGATCGGACTTAGCATCCTCCGGTGTCATGTTCAGCATCGACACCGAAACCGGTTTCAAAAACGCCGCCCTCATCACCGCAGCCTATGGATTGGGGGAAAACATCGTTCAAGGGGCCGTCAACCCCGACGAATACCTAGTCTTCAAACCAACATTGAAACAAGGTTTCCGCCCAATTCTCGACAAACGCCTCGGCACCAAAAAAATTAAAATGGTGTACGATATTGGCGGTTCCAAATACACCAAAAACGTCTCAGTAGCAACCACAGAACGGGAAAAATTTGCCATTAACGATGACGAAATTCTGCAATTAGCACAGTGGGCAGTATTAATAGAAGAACACTACTCCCAAGTGCGCGGAACTCCCACGCCCATGGACATCGAGTGGGCAAAAGACGGCAATACCGGCGAATTATTCATCGTCCAAGCGCGACCGGAAACAGTACAATCTCAAAAATCAGTTACGGTTTTGCGGAGTTACAAACTGCAAGGTTCTAGCGCTATTTTGGCGAAGGGACGGGCTGTGGGCGAGGCCATTGGACAAGGGAAAGCCCGCGTAATTTTAGAAGTTAGCGAAATCGCGGAATTTGAAGCAGGGGAAGTTTTAGTTACCAACAAAACAGACCCGGATTGGGAACCCATTATGAAAAAAGCCAGTGCGATTGTCACCAACTCTGGCGGCCGCACTTGTCATGCAGCAATCATTGCGCGAGAAATGGGAATTCCGGCAATTGTCGGCACTGGCGATGGGACAAAACTCTTAAAGAATGGTCAAGAAATCACTATTTCTTGTGCCGAAGGAGAGGAAGGTAAAGTTTATTCTGGTTTGGTGCCGTTTGTAGTACAAGAAAGTGCGATCGACAATTTACCCCGCACTCGCACTCAAATCTTAATGAATGTCGGCAACCCCGAAGAAGCCTTTGGTTTATCAGCAATTCCTTGCGACGGTGTGGGATTGGCGCGACTGGAATTCATCATTGCCAATCACATTAAAGCACACCCGTTAGCACTGATTCACTTTAACAAATTAGTAGATAAATCCGTCAAACGCGAAATTGCCAAACTCACAGCGCTTTACGAACACAAGCCCGATTTCTTTACCGACAAATTAGCCCACGGAATTGGCACCATTGCCGCTGCATTCTATCCCAATCCTGTCATCGTGCGGATGAGCGATTTCAAGAGCAATGAATACGCTAATCTGTTAGGAGGGCGACAGTTTGAACCCAAGGAAGAAAACCCGATGATTGGGTGGCGTGGTGCGTCTCGCTATTACGACCCGAATTATCGCGAAGCTTATGCTTTGGAATGCAAGGCTCTGAAGCGAGTTCGCAATGAAATGGGCTTGACAAATGTGATTCCGATGATTCCATTTTGCCGCACCCCGGAGGAGGGGCGAAAGGTGTTAGCGGAGATGGCGAAACACGGTTTAGTCAAGGGCGAAAATGGCTTACAGGTGTATGTGATGTGCGAATTACCTAGCAATGTCATATTTGCTGATGAATTCGCCCAGGTATTTGATGGATTCTCGATCGGCTCTAACGATCTAACTCAGCTAACATTGGGATTAGACCGGGATTCTGCTTTAGTCGCGCACATTTTTGACGAACGGAATGAAGCTGTGAAGCGGATGGTGGAAATTGCAATTAAAGCGGCGAAAAAATACGGCCGCAAGATTGGAATTTGCGGTCAAGCCCCTAGTGATTATCCTGAATTTGCTCGGTTCTTGGTTGAGTTGGGAATTGATTCGATTAGTTTGAATCCTGATTCTGTTTTGAAGACTTTGTTGGATGTTGCTAAGGTTGAGAGTACGGCTTCGATGATGGACTTGGTGATGGATGTAGCGCCTGTTTAACAGAAAATGCGATCTCTGTGAGACATCTCCCATCATCCCTAGGGAGGATTGTAGAGGGCGATGCACCCTCAAGCTACTGTTGCATGATTTTGGATAACTGGCCTTGGAACCCCGACTTCACCCTCAGAAGTCGGGGTTTTACTGTCATATCGTTTTCGGTTGCATCGGAATGATTTAACCACAGAGAACACAGAGAGATCGGAGAGAAATGAATAATTCCGATGAAGAGAGGAATTGATATGAGGTGATTGTTGACTGTTGACTGCTATCTGCAAATTCTCTTGTGGGAGCTCAACTCGCAGCCACGCACGCGGACGATTAAGACTCTACTTGATGAACCTGCAATATGCTGTATGACTTATAACTAATGACTGATGACTTATAACTAATGACTGATGACTAATGACTATCGCATCTTTTTTTTTTCAATAAATCCGGTTACAAATCCCATAATTTATTGTTCTAATTAGGTGAGTAAAAAGCTTGTATAGTATAACTTTAAAGGCTTTCAACTGCCAAGAGATTGAGGGGGAATCAACCCGGATTTTAATTAGGTTTTATACTCCTATAAACTCAACTATAAACGGGCGTTCTAATTTATATAGAAGGCATCGGTTAGGCGATCGCAGATATTACTTCCGAAACTATTGACGTCCCCCTTTAAAAGGTCTAACTTATATAAGGGATTGCATCTACGAGTATTTGCGGATAGGCTAATTATCAGTTACTATGTACTTACGTGTGAAGAGTTTTGTTTCAAATTTTTATGAATAAGGTGTTCTACAGTTTTAGAACCTCTAAAAATTGTTCAAAAAACTGATCTGATCCACCAGAATATTCAAGATTACCGATGACCGTTGCCTCCAGGACTGAATCAGCCCCAAAAATTACCGAACATCTACTTTACCGAAAAAAATGATGGAATACTCTACCTTTATATTTGGAACAATTGCCTGTTAGCGAAACTGTTGTGTACTCGCCGGCGTCGTGTCCCAATTTAAACCATAGATTTTGCTTTTCCAGGCTACAATCGACCAAGTTTTGAGCATCCTCATCGATACAGGGTACATCTACTTCCAGAGGATGAATTATCAACCGCCTACTTTCGATCATCCTCATCGATACAGGGTATGTCTATTTCCAGAGGATGAATTATCAGCAGCCAACTTTTGAGCATCCTCATCGATACAGGGTATGTCTATTTCCAGAGGATGAATTATCAACAGCCAAGGGTGAAATTAGGTCAACGGATTCTGCAAGGTAGCAATCGTAACCATTTAATTTTCCGTGTAGCACTAAGGCAAAAAAAGCCGTTTTATCCGAAATATCGTGGATATGTCCGAGAGATATGGATGCACAAACCGGGTTTTTGAGCTCCTGTTCGTAAATTTGTGGTAATTATTGCTACCTGTTTGTGGACATCAGGTGGATAGCTATTTTCAAGACATGGAAGTAGGAGTCGATCGCTCGCCAATCACCGATGATACCAAATCCTGCCTTGTTACCCCCTCTATGATTCGGCGGTTGAAACCGCTACTACACTAACAAAGTCCGCCGACGCGGACTAAGAAATAAAGGGGGTTTTTAACCCGGATTTGGTATGAATTGTTACCTAGAACACCAGACCTAAATCTGACAGTCTATGGTAGAGCCTAACGAGGAAGAATATCATCAAAAAGTTTTTGATAATTCCTGTTTTTGCCCACTGTTGGACGTAATAGATCTATGTTCAACCCAACTCCACTTCCAAACAAAATGTAAACAGCACTAATAAATTGATAGCAATAAATCCAACTTGGGGCTTCGGCTTCTAAAATATTCTCCCTCGTTTGGCAATACTTGCAAAGCTATCAAATCCCAATTAATAGACTGTTGATTTGAATCTTTGAATTCATGTTTCGATTAGTCACCCACAACTCAAAAGAGCTGAATATATTACTTTCAATTCCGACTAAATCTGTTGTCCAACAAATAGTTTATTTTAGATAATTTGTGAGTTTTTTTAATCATGAAAAGCATCTGCCGCACCCTTTCCACAACCCAAAACCTTGGTAAAAACACCAACCTTGTAGGGAACAAGCGTTCCCATCCTGTTAAAAATCTACTGATAGTCGATACAAAAGTAGAAAATAGTGACAGCTTGGCAAAAGGAGCAACGGAGGGTACAGAGGTATTCATGCTTGACCCTACCCTGGATGGAGTCAAGCAAATTACTAGAATTTTGGCTAATTGGAGAGATTTAGAAAGCCTTCAGATAGTTTCTCACGGCCAAGAAGGGCGACTACAAGTAGGGTCGATAGAACTCAATAGCAACAACATAGAAAGCTACAGCGATTTGTTGCAACAGTGGGGAAAATCTCTCAGCGAGAGAGGGGATATTTTGTTGTTGGGATGCAGCATTGCAGCAGGGAAAAGCGGCCAAGCTTTCCTGGGGAGACTGAGTGAAATTACTGGTGCAGATATTGCAGCTTCCGATGATTTGACGGGGAGTGCGGCCCTTGGTGGTGACTGGGAATTAGAATTTGCGATCGGCAACATAGAAGCTAGCATCGCGATCGATCGCCAAGTACAGCAAGAATATAGCGGTATCCTGGGGACATTAGTCAGCGAAACATTCAAAAACGATACAGTCATAGGCCCCTGGATTTATCGAGGCACTAACGGAGCACTTTACGATCCCACAATCCCCATCACCAGGCAAATGGTTCCTGGTATTACCGGAGGAACCATATCCGGCGTAATTCCTGCTTTGGGTGGAGACACACCAGGTAACGGAGTCCTGCGGCTGACTCCATCAGTTAGAAGACAGGAAGCTTTTGTACTCTATGACAAGGCTATCCCAGCTACTGAAGGTCTAAAAGTTACTTTTGATTTTTTTGCTTATAACACCGTCGCCGCAGAGGATGGTACTCTTTTTGGTGCTGATGGTATTAGCTTTTTCCTGGTGGATGGAACAGCTACACCAACAAAAGCAGGAGGCTTTGGAGGGTCCCTTGGCTATGCCCAAAACACCAGTAGTACCCCTGTTTCCGCCGGCATTTCTGGAGGTTATTTAGGGGTTGGGTTAGATGAGTTTGGTAATTTCTCAAATCCTACGGCCGGGCGAGTTGGTGGCACTGGATTTTCCCCGGATTCTGTAGGTATTAGGGGTAGCGAAAAAAATTCTTACCAGTTTTTAACCAATGCTTCTATTGCTATTGGTATAGACAATAAAGATACAACGATTCGGAGTGCGGCAAAAAGAAGCGTTCAAATCACTCTGTTTCCGGTGCGTTCTGCAACACCCAACCGTCTTAGCGTTGCCTTCGATCTCAATGGTAATGGAGTATTTGAGCCGGGGGAGACGGTTATTGATATACCAGATTTAAAGGCCGTAAATGGAGAAGTACCATCTACGCTGAAGTTTGGATTTGCGGCGGCTACAGGAGGTAATACTAATATCCATGAACTCAACAATGTAATTGTAGAAAGTATTAATGAGTTAACTTTGACCGCCGATCTTTCTGTGGTCAAAACAGGGCCAGTATCAGCGAAAGCTGGTGAGACGGTGACTTATACGATCGCCACTGCGAACAAAGGGCCATATGCCGCAGAAGGAGTGACGATTACAGATAGTATCATTCCGGGATTAACGGGAGTCACGGCATCGGATGGTGGCACCTACGACGCAGTTACTGGGATTGTGACTTGGAAACCCGTGGCGATCGACAATGGCGCTACCATCACTCGGACGGTTGGGGTAGTGCTTCCAGCGACCCTCAGTGCCATCAGCAACACCGCTAGAAGCAGTGCTGTTACCACGGACCCAGACCTGAGCAATAACAACGGTACTGACTCCAAGGCTAAGGTGTCTACGACGATTGGGGCTGTAGCAGACCTGGTAACTACTAAAAGTGGGTCTACTTCGAGTCGGGCGGGCGAGACGGTGACTTATACGATCGCCACTGTCAACAAAGGGCCAAGTCCGGCAGCAGGAGTGACGATTACAGATAGTATCATTCCGGGATTAACGGGAGTCACGGCATCGGATGGTGGCACCTACGACGCAGTTACTGGGATTGTGACTTGGAAACCCGTGGCGATCGACAATGGTGCTACAGTCACTCGGACGGTTGGGATAGTGCTTCCAGGGACCCTGAGTGCCATCAGCAACACAGCTAGAAGCAGTGCTGTTACCATGGACCCAGACCTGAGCAATAACAACGGTACTGACTCCAAGGCTAAGGTGTCTACGACGATTGGGGCTGTAGCAGACCTGGTAACTACTAAAAGTGGGTCTACTTCGAGTCGGGCGGGCGAGACGGTGACTTATACGATCGCCACTGTCAACAAAGGGCCAAGTCCGGCAGCAGGAGTGACGATTACAGATAGTATCATTCCGGGATTAACGGGAGTCACGGCATCGGATGGTGGCACCTACGACGCAGTTACTGGGATTGTGACTTGGAAACCCGTGGCGATCGACAATGGTGCTACAGTCACTCGGACGGTTGGGATAGTGCTTCCAGGGACCCTGAGTGCCATCAGCAACACAGCTAGAAGCAGTGCTGTTACCATGGACCCAGACCTGAGCAATAACAACGGTACTGACTCCAAGGCTAAGGTGTCTACGACGATTGGGGCTGTAGCAGACCTGGTAACTACTAAAAGTGGGTCTACTTCGAGTCGGGCGGGCGAGACGGTGACTTATACGATCGCCACTGCGAACAAAGGGCCAAGTCCGGCAGCAGGAGTGACGATTACAGATAGTATCATTCCGGGATTAACCGGAGTCACGGCATCGGATGGTGGCACCTACGACGCAGTGACGGGGATAGTGACTTGGAAACCCGTGGCGATCGACAATGGTGCTACCATCACTCGGACGGTTGGGGTAGTGCTTCCAGCGACCCTGAGTGCCATCAGCAACACGGCTAGAAGCAGTGCTGTGACCACGGACCCAGACCTGAGCAATAACAACGGTACGGACCCCAAGGCTAAGGTGTCTACGACGATTGGGGCTGTGGCAGACCTGGTAACTACTAAAAGTGGAGTGACATCGGCATCGCCTGGACAATCGGTCACTTATACAATTACTACGGGCAATATCGGGCCAAGCGATGCGTCTAATGTTGTCATCAGCGACAGTATAGTTCCAGGGTTAAGGGGAGTTGTGGTTTCTAACGAGGGAACCTACGATCCGGTTTCTGGGCTGGTGAATTTTCCGGCGATCGCCAAGGTGTCCAGGGGTGAAACCATCACTCGTACCGTTAGCTTAGTAGTTCCCGACAGTGGCAGCATCAGCAATGTTGCCAGCAGTAAATCAACTACGGCAGACCTTAACCTCAGCAACAACGACGGTTCCTCTGCCACTGCTAAAGTCACTACCAGTGTGGTTGCGGGTCCTACTATTCCTACTGCGGATTTAGTAACTACCAAAACCGGTCTCACATCTGCGACTGTTGGTAGTTCTGTTACCTATACTATAAATACCTTGAACAAGGGGCCTGATGCTGCGGTGGGGGTGGCGATCGCTGACAGCATTGTTCCTGGTTTAACCGGAGTCAAGGTATCTGATGAGGGTACTTACGATCCGGTGTCTGGGATTGTCACTTTCCCGGCTATTTCCAGTTTGCCCAGCGGTGAGAATGTCAATCGTTTTGTGACGTTGGTGGTTCCAGGGACTGGCATCAAAAATACTGCTTCGAGTCGATCGACTACGACAGACCCCAATCTGAATAATAACAATGGTTCCGAACCAAATGCGACTGTCATCACTACTCTCACCCCGACTGCGCCGACCAACCAATCTCCCATAGCCGACAAAAACACCACTATAATTTTGCCGAAAAACACGATCGCCATCGGTGGACTCGGAGGGACAGATCCAGATGGCACTGTGGTTTCTTTTACGGTGAACACTTTGCCGCCAACCAATCAAGGTGTTCTCTTCCTGGGAAATCCCGATCGAGGTGGGGTGCCGGTGAGTGCCGGTCAAGTCCTGACACCGGATCAAATTAGCCAGTTGTTTTTCCAATCGGCGGGAACCTTCACAGGGGCAACTTTTAGTTACAGCAGTCAGGACGATCGGGGAAGCAGCAGTCAAGCAGCGGTAGTTTCTCTGGCTTTGCCACAGTTCAATGAACCGCCTGTGGCTGCGAACACAAATACTGCGGTGACACCGAATGCTGTGGTGAAGCTGGCAGGACTGGGGGCGAAGGATGTAGATGATGCGATCGCCTCTTATACAATCGATACTCTGCCTCTCAATAGCCAAGGCATCTTGTTCTTAGGCGATCCAGCCCAGGGCGGAGTCGCAATTACTGCCGGTCAAGTTCTGAACCCCGACCAAATCAACCAGTTATTTTTTCAAGCAACTGGTACTTTTGCGGGGGCTAGCTTGACTTACAGTGCCAAAGATAGTCGCGGTGCGCTCAATCTCACCCCTGCCACGGCTAGTCTGTTCTTGCCTGTGGTTAACCAACCGCCAGTCACCAACAATTCTAGTGTGAGTCTGTTGCCAGAAACCACTGTCAAAGTCCCCGGATTGGGGGGGAAAGACCCCGACGGTGAAATTGTTTCCTATACAGTCAATACTGTTTTACCACCCAAGGAAGGTACATTGTTCTTGGGAGACCCGACTCAGGGGGGAGTCGCGATCGCCTCTAATCAAGTCTTGACTCCGAGTCAAATTACGGAGGTGTTTGTTCAGTCTAGTAGTGGTTTTACAGGAGCAGTTGTCACCTATACCGCTAAGGACAACACGGGGGATATCAGTCCTACGGTGGGCATAGTTTCTACTACTCTGCCACAAATTACCCCAACACCAGCACCTGTACCAGCACCTACACCCACACCCACACCAGCACCGGCACCGGTACCGGAACCTGTACCAATCACCACGCCCACACCGGTACCGGAACCTGTACCAATCACCACGCCCACACCGGTACCGGAATCTGTACCAATCACCACGCCCACACCTGCACCAATCACCACGCCCACACCGGCACCAATCACCACGCCCACACCTGCACCAGTACCTACGCCCACACCGGCACCAACACCTACATCAACATCAACCATAATGGTTGCGCCGGTATCGGAACCGGATACAGGTTGTGGCTGTCAGCCTCTGCCTGTCTTGCCTGGGATAACTTTTAGGCAAGCGCAGCCGGCCCCAATTCTCAACTTCGACTCCAATGCAGCAGAGTCGATCGATATTAACAACACCGTCTTCGGCACTGCTGGAAATGATTATTTAACTGGTTCCGATGCCAATGAAATGTTTGTTGCTGCCCTGGGAGATGATACGGTTTTGGGTGAAGGTGGTTCTGATATTGTTTTTGGCGATCGAGAACAGGATTTCATTGCTGCGGGCTGGGGTAATGACATTGTTTATGCTGGCAAGGAAAGCGATATTGTCTTCGGAGGTAAGAATGCCGATCGCATTTTTGGCGATCGCAGTTCCGACACCCTTTATGGCGATCGCGGTCCCGATACGATCGTCGGTGACAATGGTAATAGTGTTGATTTGACTGGGAATGACGGCGACTTAATTTTTGGTGGAGAAGGTGCTGATGCGATCGCTGGCAACCAAGGCAAGGACACTGTGTACGGGGGTAAAGGTGCAGATATCGCCTATGGTGGCATGGAAAATGATGTGATTTGGGGCGATCGGGGTGCCGATACTTTGTTGGGTGACAACGGAGACGATTCCCTGTTCGGTGGTGTCCTCAATGCCCTAGCCAAGGACTCTGAAGGACGCGATTGGCTATTTGGAGGGGACGGTAACGACTTACTCAACGGTCAAGATAATGATGATACTTTAGTTGGTGGTAATGGTCGCGATTTGGTGTTTGGCGGAAAGGGAGGCGATCGCATTTTCGGCGAAGCTGATTCCGACACTCTCTACGGTGGCCTCGGTTCTGACACCATACTAGGCGACTATGGTAAAGCTGTTGATAGCACGATCACTACTTCCGAAGGTGACTTAATTTTCGGTAATGACAATGACGATATCATCGGCGGTGGCAGTGGCAACGATACCCTGTTGGCTGGTAAGGGTAATGACTTAGTTTATGGTGGCAAAGATGCTGACATTATTTGGGGCGAACTGGGGGCTGACACTCTAGTCGGCGATGACGGAGATGATTCCCTTTATGGTGGTTTACAAAACCCGTTAGTTAGTGATGTTGATGGCCGCGATTTGTTGTTTGGCGGAGATGGGAATGATTTTCTCGATGGTGGAGATAGTTCTGATTCTTTGGATGGTGGTTTTGGTAACGATTTTGTTCGTGGTGGAAACGATGATGATTTGGTCGATGGAAATGCTGGAGATGATCTAATTTACGGTGATAATGGGAGCGATATTTTATGTGGCGATGATGGTAATGATACCATTTTTGGGGATGGGGGCGACAACGGAAAATCTGTAGGTGCGATCGGGCAACAAGATTGTATCAATGGCGGCAGTGGCGATGACTTGCTTTATGGCAACGAAGGGCAAGATACTCTCAACGGCGATGGCGGCAACGATACTCTTTACGGAGGGAAAGATAACGATATTCTCAACGGAGGTGCAGGAGATGACTGGTTGCGTGGTGATGGGGGAGATGATACTTTGATTGGCGGTGTTGGGGGCGATCGCTTTATGTTAAGTGCTAACAGCGGTATCGATACTGTGCTCAATTTTGAAGTAGGAGTGGACAAGTTTGCTCTGACTGGGGGGTTGAGTTTTTCACAATTGCAAGTTGCTCAAACTGGCAATGAATTTTTACTACAATTAGCTGGAACTAATCAAGTTTTGGCTAAGGTAATTGGGGCTAATAGTTTGATTACTGCTGCGGATTTCTTGGCGGTTTAAGTAGTATCTGGTTGCATCGGAATGATTAAACCGCGAAGACGCAAAGAACACGAAGTCAGAATTGCATCTTCCTCTTTCCCCCCTTGGGGGGGGCAGGGGGGGGTTCTTCCTTTGCGTTCGCGTGCCTCGCGGTTCATTTAATCTTACTCCCTCAAAATGCCCCCCAGTAAATTGAAGATTCACCCCTAGAATTTTTCGCCAATTTACTAATATTATCTTCTGGATTTTCCGATTCAGTAGCAGTAACAAGCGATGGTAAAGACCTAATTCGCAACTCGTCTAGTAAACTATTAATCATACTCGGTTTAGCATCAATTATGGTGGCTAGTGGCAGCAAATTTTTAACCGCATATTCTCCCAGTCTAAAATTGACGCTTTCTGCTAAAAAGCAGAGCATAATATATCTGTTAGCGCTGCTGATAATCTGAAAAGTTTTATTGAATTCGTCAAAGTGTTGAGTACCCGGTATGTCTGTGGCAATGAGGGTTTCATCGCTCAAAAATAAATCTACATTAATTTGACTAGCCGCCGAAACTTTAGCTTTAGCCAGCCAGATTAAATCTAAAATTGGTTCGGATTCGCGATCGTGAAAAATCAACCGCTTCAAACCCGATATAAATTCTGCCGAATTTAGGGTATGTTGCCATTCTAGACACCAATCGCAGCTTTTGATGTTCCGGGCTAATTTTACTGTTTTTGGGCTTTCTACTGCATCGTTGAGCAAAGAAAGACAGCCAACGGATTTAGCAAATTTAGTAGAAACTAGCTCGTGCAGTATCCGGTTAGAGTCAATATAATCCTTGCGCCAAGGTGCGTCTGCTATGAAAACTTGGTCAGCCACACCCAGCGTATTGTTAGCAGTAAGCATGGGTATATTTTTAAGGGTGACTCCTTCTAAAAACTGTTGAGATTCCAGGCGGCTAATTACCTGAATCGCACAGTTTTTATCGGCTTCATTTAAGGAGTTGTTGTGGTACTCTTCTGCTAGTTCTGTGATGAAGTCTAAGTAGTCTTGTACTACGGGCGATCGCCTTTGTCCTAACAACTGATACACTTCGCAATGAGCATGAGAACTAGCTATGGTTGTGCGGCGATTTCCGAAAAACGGCACATCTTCTAAAAATGCGTGTTTTGGTTGCCAAAACTTGCCTGTAGACTCATCCCACAGACATTGGCGGTGAGCAAAACGCTGTTGAATTTGTCTCTGGCGATCGCCTGAAATACCGCCTTTTACCAAAGTATCATAAAAATACTTGTAAATTGTCTTTACTGATTCTAATAGTGCGTTTTGAGTGTTGGATAATTGAATTTTGTCATTTTCCCAAAGTTTTATGATAACATCAAAATGTTCGATGACTGTATTTGGTTCGACAGGATCAAAACCCAGGGCATTCCTGATTTCTACCTTCACCAAATCCCGCTGAGGACGCGCAAATATGAGTTTTTGGCTGGCTACTAAATAAGCATCTTGAATGAAACATAAATCTTTAGCACGGTAAAGTCTCGCTTCAGGTTTTGCAGCACCGAAATATTGGCTTAACTTCTCAGGATTTCCCTCGACAGGAAGCCAAGGTTTATCTGCAAGTGCTTCTGGTAGCGTCTTGTTGCTGTTGGCAATTCTGGTATTTTTTAGCACCTCCCAGTTGTCAACAATGTAGTTAAAAACAGCAATGCAGGTATTACTAACAGCATCTGCACCCGTTCGATTGGCGGTTTGAATTAGATTGTCAATGCAGGCTAAAATGTCGTCAGGATTGGGATTTTGCCTCATTCCCAAATCCGAGAAAAAATTCAGCCAACTTTCAGAATCTTGGGAGTAAAATTCCATGTCTGGAATCGCTGCTACATTGCCGAGAATGTTTCTAACTACCTCACTTAAAGGATTGTAAATCAATTGGACCGATCGCAATCTCCTGTCACTACAACGTACCAAACGAGCCTTTTTCAACTCTTCCTGGAATCCAAAAGCATTTTCTCCTCCCTGTTCTAATTCTTGACTGGCTTTAGTCAAGTTATCCCGAATCCAAGTTAGTGCAATTAACTGTTCTTCCGAAGAAAACGACGCATATTCTGGCAACAAACAGTCGCGAATCAGTCTCGCGCGGTTGAGTATTGGTACTTGCAAAAGTTGGAATAGCGACATCCATTCCCTAGATTTTCCGATGCGTAAAAGTCGCAAACTACCTGCAATGTCTGGTGGTTCATATCCGTCACCCGGAAGGTAGACATTTTCACTATTCAGAGAAACTATTTCCCCGGAAGCTGTGGGGTAAATTGGCAGTTGGCGCAGCTTATTTAGCCTAGTTTCATCATAATTTCTTTGCTCTCGACTTGCCAGAAAATTGAGCAGATTTGTATAATGTTTTTCGTCATAAGGTGGCAAACCTCGATCGCGCCGCCAATATACTATGTCTAGAATATCTGGGCCTGTGATAGCATAGACTAACTGATTTTTGTGGCGATCGGCAAATAGTGCGATCGCGCCCTCAAGTTTTGCAGGTGCTTTGACGATAGTCGCCCCAAAATACTGCACCGCTGCAATTGTTTCCGCCTCAATTTTATCGTCGCGCAACAAAGGAGTATCACAAAATCCTCCTTTATAAAGCTTAGCATGATTTCCCGGAACCAGCGCTACTTTTTTCAAGTTTTCGACGGTTTCTTGCGATAGATATCTGGGGCCGATATTGTAAAAATATTGATAAACTAAAGTCAACCATTCTGCATTAGGAGGATGCGCTGCATCGGGATTCCAATCAATTTCTGACTGAGTTGAACCAATGACATTAACCAACTTCTTCGCTACTTCCGCAGCACTCATACTTGAGATGCCATTTAGATTGTATCCCGGCAATAATTTAGTTAAATCTTGATGGAGAAACCATTTTGGATAATGGGCAAAAATTTCCCTCTGCGCGTCGTCTGCAATGTAGATAGTACCGATCGCATTATACCCAAATACCTGCAAAGTATTGTCAGCCAGAATAGCTAACGGCAAACCGCGTAAATCTTGGCAATTGTCGCTGAGACAATAGCGCAACATATTCCCAATCCACTGCCGATTTCGGAGGCTTGGTTTCGGTGCATCCGACAGCGAAACCCCTAGGGATTGATTTTCGATTAAATGCTTTCGCAAGTTGGCCGCAGTGAAAGTTGCCAATGGTAAACCAGCATCTTTAAACGCAGCTAAAATCGAATCTGGTAAGGTTGGATTGGGAATATCGATATTATCGGCACACAGCGGTGCTAATAACTCATCCCACCACTTTTTCGAGGGTAGATTTTTGACTGTCGGAGGAGTCACCCATCTTGTCCCGTTAATTTCACCCTCAGTTACAATATGTTTTACAGCCGATCGCACAACTGGTTTGTGGTACAATAGCTGCATCACAGAATTGTCCAACTCTTCCAGAGCTTTGCTAGTAGTGATTTTGCTAATCGGCCAAAATTTGTAAAATTCCTCTGCTTGAAACCGTCCGACATCTTGCACTAAATCGACAATTAAGTTAGCATAAGCGTGAGACAAAACATGGCGCGCCAGTAGCCCATTCCAAATAGCTCTCGGCCGATCTTTTCCCGTTTGTCCGCTGTCGCTACTGAGGTTATCCCGCGAACTATTTAAGTTGAAAAAACCGTTGATGTGAACCGGCAAACCAGTTTCGAGGGGAAGCGGCAAAAAACAGTAAACTTTGCCAGAAACAGGCGGCAGATTTCCCTCGGTACTAGCAGCACTAATTCTAGCAGCAGCACCGGCCCAAGGCACGACTTTCTCTTGACTTTGGTGCATTGCTGCTATCACTTTTGCCAAATCGCCGCCTTCGTCTGTGCGAATTAAACTGACTATTCTCCAAGTAGACTTGATAGTGCGATCGCAACTAATCGTTTCTATCTCATGGCGGTAAGAAACTGAGACTAAACCATCAGGATTGCTGCTGCACAATTCCAGTAACTTGTCGGGAGTATCGGGAATTGCATCCAGGAGTTTTTGTCGCGCTTCTCGGACTTCTAGCGGATTTTTGGTCACAATCGCCAGAATTTCTTGTCTGGTTTCTTGACTGTTTGCCGGAATTTCATAAACTCGAATTTCCTGAACTGATTTCAAGAATAGCAAAAGTTCTTCACCAGACTGTCTCAATTCATCAAGTAATTCCTTGACGTTGGATTCGGTAAAAGCTTGTTTACGAATCTCGCTATTTTTAGCGCTTTCTGTTGTTCTTAACGGTAGGCGAAATAGAGTACCTTGAAAGTTTCGATCTCCAAAGGGCAATCCTCCCGCTGCGTAGACTTGCATAAAATCGGGATATTTTTCGTACCATTTCGCCTCTGCCAAATTCCACTCACGCCCAGGTTCTTGCCTAGAAGTACCGGGAATCGCCGCCCCGTGAGGGTCAAAAAAAATCAGGCGATCGCGCGACACAAAACTGGGAAAATCTGTAACGTGATAAATTGCATTAAAACCGACACCAAACCTACCCGTTTTCTGCAAGTCTCCTGCTTTTTCGCTTTGTCCCAAACTGCGAATGCTGTCAAAATCTTTGTCTGTAAATACGCGATCGTTGTAGACTAACATCGCCGGCCCCATTAACCGTACCATGCGATCGTCAGGCAATTCTTTGACTTCATGGTTTCGCCAATCGAGGGTTATTTCTACTCGCGTGGCTTTCGCATCGTCAGCATTTTGAATTAATTCCTTGAGAATCCCCACACCTTCGGGATAATCGCGAATAATTCCCCTCAATCTGGCGATTAAAGGTTCCGATTGATAGAAAGATTTTCCCTCAAGTTTGCTGTTACTGTAAGCCATAGGTGTTCTGACGGCAGGATTTTTTAGGCGATCGCGATTCCGATTATACCAATTTAATCCGTCGTGGCACATATCTCGTTCCCCCTAAATCCCCCTTAAGAAGGGAGTAGGGGTTGACTTTGATCAGAATCTTGTCCCCCCCTTATTAAGGGGGGTTAGGGGGGATCAGATTCTATGCAGCCTCATAAAAAATTGGTATTAAATAGCTATAATACCTTGATTCGACCATCAAGTCAACAACACGCTTTTTTCGATGCCCGATGCCCTCTTTGGCCGATACCCAATTATTCTCAAATCTAGTTTACATCAAAACTTTCACCCAGCAGCCATGCAATACAAAAAAAATTGGCAAGAATTACAAAGATTGACTCTTAATTCTCTAGCACCCAGATTGTTAGCCAGCTTGTCACTGAGTCTGAATCTAGCCGTCGCCACCGCAGTTTTGATGCCAATCGGACAACAACAAGCCACCGCTTCCACTGTTCCCCTTTGGCAATTCGATCCAGCCACCAATGAGTTAATCATTAGCCTCCCAGAAGGCATAACTCCCAAATATTCTGTATTAAACCCAAATCAAATTGCTGTGGATTTGCCTAATACTGAAATTTCAGTAGATGCAACTCAGTTATATCCAAAAGGATTAATAAGTTCTGTGGGAATGAGTCAAATTCAACCGGGAAAGGTGAGAATTGTGATGGAGTTAGCACCAGGATTTGCTGTCAGGCCCGATCGCACTCAATTCCAAAAAATCGGTGCCGCCAATCGCTGGGTGTTAGTTCCCGCCATCGCCCCAAGTGCGATCGCCAACACCAGGGAAACCACAACCCCCTCAGCCACAGCCATAGCACAGCCCCAGCCCACAAAAACTCCCAACTCGGAGCCCACTCCAGAACCTGTTTCACCAAGTGCGATCGCCACTCAAACTTACGATCGCCCTCCTGCCCAACAAACAACCCAAAACGACCAAATCCGACCCATAACAGTGCCTTTAGTAAGGGTGGCAGTGGAGGAACGGCGGGGGATACGTTTAGCTCCCATACCACGTCCTGCTGCACCCAACCAGGGGATAATCAACTTTGGCGAACCGCTACCCAATATCGATCGGATTAATTGAACCGGGAAGGCGCTAAGGAATAGAAACAAAAAGATGCTGTTCTTGCTTCGCGCTATTACCCTGTTCCCAGTTAAATCATCTGACAGTGCCACGGGATTTGATATGATATCAATTCCTGCACTCTCAGGTGATTGTTGACTGTTGACTGTTTTATCATTCCGATGCCACCGGAAACGATAGGATGCGTCCTAGCCTGCCCAACAATAAGCTCTAGACTTTTAACTACCAGCCGGGAAGTCTAAGGGTATATTTAGAGGGGATTAATCAGAGCGCTGCGCTAAGTACCCCAAATAAATTACTCCTTGGGATGAAAGGCTCGTCGGGTGTAGGTACGGAAACCGACAATTAGACATTGCAAAGACCTTTAACTTTGATGTACTTCCTAGATATTAAAGCAAAAGAAATGGTATGTTAAGGTAGGTCGAAAAAAGAAGCTAAATCAGCCAAACTCATAAGAAAAATTGGTCTGAGTTACAAAAGTGGCGGGGGAACTCCGTCACTCAAAAAAGCCTTTGAAAAAAAGGAAAAAGAAGCCTGCGGTCTAACTGTACTCAGTTGACCGTCAGGTTCGTTCACAACCATCCACAAGTCTCCATAACCGGACTTGACCTAACATTAAAAAACATCATGTTTCCCACACACCGTCCCCGCCGCCTCCGCAACCATCCCCAACTCCGCCGGATGGTGCGCGAAAACATCTTGACAACCAATGATTTAATTTACCCCCTATTTGCCGTACCGGGGGAAGGTTTTGCTAAAGAAGTCACATCAATGCCAGGAGTTTACCAGCTCTCGATCGACAAAATTGTCGAAGAAGCAAAAGAAGTTTACGACCTCGGCATTCCGGCAATTATTTTATTCGGAATTCCCGCGGATAAAGACACAGACGCCACCGGTGCTTGGCACGATTGCGGTATCGTCCAAAAAGCGACAACAGCAGTCAAAGAAGCAGTACCAGATTTAATCGTCATGGTCGATACTTGTCTGTGCGAATATACCAGTCACGGTCACTGTGGCTATTTGCAAGTCGGCGATTTAACCGGTCGTGTTTTGAATGACCCAACCCTTGAATTGCTTAAGAAAACTGCGGTTTCTCAAGCTAAAGCCGGTGCAGATATTATCGCCCCTTCTGGGATGATGGACGGTTTTGTCGGAGCAATTCGGGAAGGATTGGACGATGCTGGATTTGAAGATATTCCTATCATGTCCTACGCGGCAAAATATGCTTCAGCTTATTATGGCCCGTTCCGAGATGCGGCGGATTCTGCACCCCAATTTGGCGATCGACGTACCTATCAAATGGACCCCGGAAATGGTCGTGAAGCTCTCAAAGAAATTGCTCTCGATATTGCCGAAGGTGCCGATATGCTCATGGTTAAACCTGCTTTAGCCTATATGGATATCATCTGGCGCGTTAAGGAAGCAACTAATCTGCCAGTTGCAGCTTACAACGTTTCGGGAGAATATGCGATGGTTAAAGCCGCTGCTCTCAATGGTTGGATAGATGAAGAAAGAGTAGTGATGGAAACTTTGACAGGATTCAAACGTGCTGGTACTGATTTGATTTTAACTTATCACGCCAAAGATGCCGCCCGCTGGTTAAAAGGCTGAGGAAATCTCCGCTCTTTGCCAACCCCCCTCACTCACAACGCTTGAAAATCGCCTAAATAGCCTTGGCGGTGGCTATTTAGGCGACTTCTATACATCCAGAGCGGCGACTTTACACAAAAAGTTACCGCTCTGATAGCGATCGCATTTTGTTAGTAAAAAGTATTAATGATTACGGAAATTAGTCAGATAATATGGGTGAATTAATTTATGTTTGTATGTTTAGAATTAAATACAATTTACGGGCAGATTTAGAATGAAATCAACGACTAGAGATTCCAGTCACATTCAATTTTGCATAGGTCACGATCGAGTAGACCTCGAACAACTTCAACATCTATTTAAAGTAGCTGCATTTTGGGCTAGGGAACGCAAGATGGAAGATTGGAAAATTGCGATCGCCAATAGCGAACCAGTTGTCACCGTCTGGGATGGCGAAAGGGCGATCGGTTTTGCCAGAGCCACATCAGACGGCATCTATCGAGCTACCATTTGGGATGTTGCCATTCACCCAGATTACCAAGGTGCAGGACTGGGACGCAAATTAGTCCAAACAGTTTTAAGTCATCCTATAATGAGCCGAGTAGAGCGAGTTTACCTGATGACAACTTACAAACAAAGCTTCTACGAGCGCATCGGTTTTCAGCATAACGCCAGCACGACAATGGTACTCGAAAATCTGCCCTTAGAAGAGAATGTCGAATTAGAAATTATCAATCAAGAACTCACCGTCAACCCGTTCCGGGTATGACGGGAGCTTGTAAGGCGGGCAAAAGCCCACCCTACTGATTTTAGCCGATCGGTATGCCTCTAATCATTAATTTATTGGACAAGACTGAACAATGCGTACATGGTGAGCCATAATACTAATATGGCTAAATATGTGAAACCAAATGAAGCAGCTAACACTTTGGGAGTTTGCCTCCGAACCCTCAGACGATGGGAAGCAGAAGGTAAAATCAACACAATCAAAACACCGTCAGGTCAAAGACGGTACGACATCGAAAAGTTCATCAAAAAAGAATCAGAACCAGAGGGAGGACGCGCCACTGTTATCTATGCTCGCGTCTCTACCCGACCTCAAAAGGCAGACCTCGATCGACAAGTTGAACGACTATCAACGCTCTAAAGGGGCGCTGAAGTCGTTAAGGAAGTGGGAGGAGGACTCAATTTTAGGAGGAAAGGACTCATCACCCTTTTGGGACGAGTTTTGCTCCGCGATATCGCAGTTATTGTGGTTGCCCACAAAGACCGACTTGCAAGGTTCGGATTTGATATTATCGAGTGGCTCTGTGAGCAATTTGACTGCCAAATCGTGGTTCTCAACCAAATCAGTCTCTCTCCACACGCCGAACTCGTTCAAGATATCGTCGCAATCCTCCACAGTTTTTCAAGCAGACTTTACTCCATCAGAAGGCTGGAAAACCAAATCAAGCAGGAGTTACAAGTCGAATCCGAGGCACAAGAAGGAGAAGAAGTCGCCCAACAAAACACTTAAGATTCGGGTTTATCCTGAGCTGGGACTGCACCAAAAATGGAAGTCTTGGCTATCAGCATCGCGTTACTGCTACAACAAGGCTATTGCAGCCTTGAAAGCAGGCGAAAAAATAACCAGTGCTTATTCTTTGAGGGACTACGTGTTAGGACTGGACTTACCTGATTGGGTTAAGTCAGCACCGTCTCACCCAAAAGAAAATGCTATTTTTGACGCGATCGATGCTTGGAAACAAGCCAAGTCTGTCAAAGGAGAGGCAAGTTTTAGAAGCTGTCGTCAACCATCACAGTCAATCAAATTCCACAAGGTTAATTTCAACGGCGAGACTTGGTTCCCATCCTTAGTTAAAGGGCTTAGCTTTAGAAGTACAGAGCCAATTCAAAAGACTGAGTTTGCGACCCAACTTATTAGAGACAAAAAGCGATGGTTCGCTTGTATCCCAGTAACAGAAGAGGCAAGGACGAAGGAACTGGATAAGGTAATTGCACTTGACCCTGGCGTTAGAACTTTTTTAACTGGCTACGACGGTGACTCATTTCAAGAATTTGGTAAGGCAGACATTGGACGCATTCAAAGATTGTGTTCTCACCTTGACAAACTAATGGGGCGTGCGTCAAAAGCTGGTAGAAGGCAGAAACGCCGGATGTTAGAAGCGGCAAGCAAGCTGAGAATCAGGATTCGCGACTTGGTTGACGAGTGCCACAAGCAGGTAGTTAATTACCTGACAAGTCAATACAAAGTCATATTGCTGCCTACATTTGAAACATCACAAATGGTTGTTAAATCAAAGCGCAAGTTACGCACCAAGACTGCTAGGCAGATGCTCACTTGGGGGCATTATCGTTTTGAATGCCACCTCAAGCAATCAGCTAAAAAACGGGGTGTTGTTGTTATTGACGTTAACGAATCCTACACTAGCAAAACTTGCACCAAATGCGGACACAAACATTCAAAGCTTGGTGGTTCAAAAACATTTAAATGCCCTAACTGCGGTCACGAACACGACCGAGATTGGGGCGGCGCTCGAAACATTATGATTCGAGCTTTGAGGGACGGCTCCTTTGCTCTCTCTATCAATAGTGAGAGTATTGCTATCGCGTATGCCCTGTTTGTCCAGGGTTGTACAGCGTAACACCGTCAGCCCCCTCTCCTACTTTAAAATTCGGGAGACGACACCGGCAGCGACTGTACGATCGCCTTTGCGCATGGCAAAACACATATTTTGTTTGACCGCGAGCGGCTCCACTAACTTCTAGTCATATCAAATCCGGTAGCATCTGAATGATTCAGATCTCTATTCTCGGACTCTGTGTCCTCTGTGTTCTCTGCGGTTAAATCATTCCGATGCAGCCGGAAACGATATCATTGCCTCTCATATTGCTGAGAGCGATCGTATAATAGCTGGTAAAAGTATAGGCATTTATGACATGACATGGGAGGCGTTGAGTGCCTCCCCCTTCGCTTTTACTTCGAGCGGATTGACCACGGGCTGAACTACGCCCACGACCTATCCTACAAACTTAATAAAGTTTTATATAGCGGTTCTCAGATAAATGAGGTACGCTGAAACCCTGTATTATCAAGCTTTATAGGTCAAAAATCGTACCTCACCTTTTTGATAAAGGCTATAATACTGAATAATCACTGCTGAGCCAAAGGAATAGAACATTGAGTCCGAGTGAAATTGGACTCTTCAGTCTCCGAAGGAACTGCCAGAACCTCTAAACGCCCGTTCATTAAACTTAGCAGCGTCTGATCCATCAATAACCTCATTCCCGAAGACACTTTAACTGGATCGGTACTCTTATTATCTGTCTCCAAATCGTGCTTTAATAAATCCCAAGATTCACTCCAAGCACTGATTGAACGCTGATCGTCTACCCAAATGTTAACGTAGCCAGATTCCGGTGAAGGGTGTGCCGAAACAAAAATACTCCCCTCTTCCATTTCCGCAATAGCAGTATCTATCAAATTGACTAACACTTGCCTAAATCTGGGAAAATCAACCAATACATAAATTTCCGGATCGGGCGGGGATATTTCGAGGCGAATGCTACGGTTAGCTGCTTGTAAGTAAGTTAAATCATCCACTTCATCAAATATTTTCGCTAACTGAATCGACTCAATATCCATCGTCTCAGTGCCATGTTCAGTTTTAGCAACAAAGATAATTTGATCGATCAATTTCACTAACTTGAGTGCCGCTATGTGAGCTTGTTCGACAAACTCCCGTTCTTCAGCAGGATCGTCGCACAAATCCGACATAATTAATTGCAGTGTGCCAATCATACTACTCAGTGGCGATCGCAATTCGTGAGAAGTCCTAGCCAAAAAACCAGCCTTAAATTGACTCATTTCCGATGCCATCTGATAAGCCAATTGAGTTTGCTTCAGTTGCTCAGACATGGCATCAAACTTCTCTAAATAAATCTCTTGAGGATTTGACTGCTGGTGGGGTGCAGGTTCTAGCGGTTCCGAGCTCTTGGGCCTCGGACGCCAGATCAAATTGCTTCCCAAACCAAGTCCCAGCCCCATTCCTATATATATCAATTCGCTCCAGCCCATCAGCGCCATATCACTTTGCCTTCGAGTTTAGCTATTTCGCGCCTCGCCCTCGCGCGAAATCCGATCGAGGATTTGCCGGTGGGATAAAGGCTGGTAAAAACTTTCACACGATCCTAGCGTCTTTCTGCATAGCAGGAACAGGTAGGAGGGTATTTGATTTTTTACCAAGATTTAATTTAAGTGCCTGTTTTTCGGTCACTATTCTAACTGTACCGCGCCCTGTCGCAAGATTTTCCAACCACTGCCAGTCCATTTAGCAACCGTGGAAGGAAGACTCGAAGCTGTGGCTATGGTTGGTAATTCCAAAGGCTGTAAAGTCAGGACTTCGGGAAACTGGGCTTCAATTTCTGCCATGGACTCCAGAGGGGGTTGGCCGGACAAATTGGCACTGGTGGTAGCCAAAGGGCCTGTCTGCTGTAGAATTTTGCGTGCCAGGGTACAATTAGGGACTCGCAATCCAATCGTAGTCGGGTCGATCGGATTCATAGCCACGGGTACTTTTGCTGAAGCTGGGAGCACCAAAGTTAAGGCCCCCGGCCAAACAGATTGCGCCACTTGTTCCCACACTTGGAAATCTGCTGGACTTCCGTCCACGTAGCCCCACAAATCTTCTGCTGAGGCTGCCATCAAAATCAGCGGTTTGTCTTGGCTGCGCCGTTTAGCGGCAAAAATCAACTCGGAGCGATCGGGCAAGGTGGCCAAAGCGGGTACAGTATCAGTGGGAAAACTGACTATAGCAGTGCCAGAAATTGCTCTTTCAACGAGGGTATTCATCGAAACTTGAGTCATCGGATTTGAGATTTTTTAGTCAGTTGTCAGTTGTCAGTTGTCAGTTGTCAGTTGTCAGTTGTCAGTTGTCAGTTGTCAGTTGTCAACAATCATATCAGTCCTCAGCCGATCGACTACTCTATTTAACTCCATCGCGTGAGAGGCCTTAAATAAAAGGCGATCGCCTGTTTCTACAAACTCCATTAAATGCCTTGCTAGCACATCGTGAGCATTTTCCGCCGAAATATCTTCTATTTCCACCAAAGGCAAACCAGCAGCACCACTCGCCATCGCCGCAGCTTCTTCAAAATCAGCAAACACAAACAAAGCATCGACATTTAAATTTCGGGCTGCTGTTCCCACTTGTCTGTGAAATTCCAGGGATTTATCGCCCAATTCTTTCATCGTTCCCAACACGGCAATCCGCCGTTTTCCTGGAGTATCCGCCAACAGTCTCAAGGCCGCCAACATTGACTCCAAACCAGCATTATAAGTCTCATCCAAAATCACAATATCCTTTGGTAATTCGTACTTACGCGCTCTCCCATCGGGTAATTGTACAGACAAACCTTGCTGGAAAACTTGCCAATCAATATCTAACACCTTGGCTACTGCCAAAGCTGCTAGATAATTCACAGCATTGTGTCTTCCTGGTAGAGGTAGTGGCAATTCTATATCTTCAATCCGCATTGAATTATTGTCGATGAATGTGCCATGTAAATCTCCACCTTCTAAGCCGTAATTTAAAGTTTTTCCTGACCAAATTTTGGCTGCTGCTGTGATTAATTTCTCACTATCATGATTGAGAATAGCAATACTGGCGGCTGGCATTTCTGCTAATAATTCGCACTTAGCGGTCGCGATCGCCTCCGATGACCCCAATCGCCCAATATGCGCCGTTCCCACATTCGTAATTACTGCTATCGTGGGGCGGGCAATTTGCGCTAACAGCGCAATTTCACCCAGTCCCCGCATTCCCATCTCAATGACGGCATAATTGTGTTCGGGCGACAGCTCTAACAGGGTCTTTGGTACTCCAATTTCATTGTTATAGTTCAATTGAGTTTTGAGTACATTCCCTTGGGTTGACAAAACTGCTGCAATCAATTCTTTAGTAGTGGTTTTACCTACGGAACCAGTTACCGCAATTACCGGTATACTGAATTGGTCGCGCCACCAACGGGCGATCGCCTGATAAGCTGTTAAAGTATTGTCAACTCGCAATAGGGGAAAGTTAGGAACTTTTCCTTGCCAATCGCGATCGACAACCGCCACGATTGCCCCCAAATCCCTGGCTTTTTCCACAAATTGATGCCCGTCAAAATTTTCTCCCCGCAGTGCCAAAAATACCTCTCCCCCCTGAATAGTCCGCGTGTCTGTGGTAATACCAGTGCCTAATGTTGTCAACACCGCCTCAGAGGCAACAGGCAAAGCTACGGTTAAAATTTCAGCAAGTTGGGAAATAGTGACGCGACAAACCATATTACTAGCACTCACACTTTAAATACTCAATTTCAGCACTCGCCGCCGATCGCCAGACCTCAAAATTAACTATTTGGGGGCTGTCGATCGGGATTTGCTTTAACAATCGTAATACTAAATCGCCCTCAGACTCACAAATCTCTAACTGGGGGTTTACATTTGCGAGTAATTTTTTACCTAAAATAATGGTGATTGAGGCCTTGCGAGGCGCTAAGAATTTGTGTCATGCTATTGTTAGTAAATAGTTTAATTAGACAAAAAAGAGCGATCGGCCCACGATGCTGACCGCTGCTGCCCCAAAGCTTTGGGAATCGAGCAAATCCATTAATTCAATTCAGGTGCTTCTTCAGCTAATTTATCGAGCCAATGGCGCTGCAACATCTTGCCCAATTTCGGAGGGTAAAAAGAGTGAATAATACCTGGAAAGACAGTTACAGCCGATCTAGCTACGAAGCTGAACAGCTACTTTATCAGCACTGGCTGAATCTGGTACAAGTAGAACAACCAGCGGAAATTATCCATCGTTTTCGCACTTTATTTATCAATTGTGAGAAATATCCCGATCGGGCGATCGTCGAGGCTTTGGAAAAAATCGCCACCTCAAAAGATGCAGAACCAGAATTCAAGTACATCCTCAACCGCTGCTGTCACATCGCCATCAACCGCTGGCAAACCTACCCCAACAAGCAAGTGGCCATCCCGGAATTGATCGCTGTATTTGAAGGGGTTCCCAAGGTCATATTTGGATACAATCGATCGCGGGCGATCGGTCAAATCGCCAAATTAGTCAATCAATTTACCACCAGCGAACAGTACCTCGCCCTCAAACGCTTATCCAAAGTCATCCTTCACGGCTCAGAAGAGGGTAACAACAGCAAAACCCCCACTAACCTAGCCCTGGGAAGCTTAATTCCTCGCTACCCATACCTTTACACCCACTGCCTCCTCAGCGACGACAGCAACTACGAACAACAAAGAATCATTAAAAAAATCCAAGCCCGAAAGCAGCAGCAATTTGAAATCAACCTCTCCCAATACGTCGCTCACCAAGTGAGAAAAATGCAAATAGCTCGCCGGGGAACCTCGGTTTCCTTTGGCAGGCTTATACAAAATATAAACAACCCCACGCTTTTGAGCGACACTGAACTGTTGTTCGCTGTCAAGCAATTTGTCGGCAAAGTAGAAGGAGGCAATACTTACAGACACCTAGCGAACAGTTTTCTTGCCCACACTAGCCAAAGTCAGTCCTACGGTTCTTTTAAAGATGATTTATACGAATACTTGATTTCTGGTGTCACCAACCACCGCTACGGTCAAGGTCAATTTAAGGAAAAATTGTATAAGCAATTACAAAGTACCTTTACCCACAGCGACTCTCAGAAGTTAAACGAATGTTTAATGATGAGAACTTGCAGCCAGTTATTGAATTTTTTAGTAGTAGAGAGTCAGAAACGACCCAACCACTTTGTCTTCATTGACCTCATCTCCAATCTCGGCCCCACGGAGACTACAGGTTTGCTGCTGAAAATTGTACTAATTTGCGGCAAAGTCAAACCCTACCTAGAAAAGCGTTTGGCAATTTTGTTCGGTCACTACGAGTTTTCTGCCAGAACAGGTGTGATGTGGTTAGTGAAAGCCCTAGAAAACCTGAATTTAGCTTTGAGTACCAACTTTGGCAAGGTAGACCTATCTTTCCTGCCGTAAATAGGCTCGGCGCCACTAACTCTTGAAACCTACTCATCAGAGACTATTCTGTGTTAAAATACCAAGTGTGAATTAGATTCGGTTGTAGGCTTTGTTCATTGCTACAGAATTGTCTAAAAACTTGCCCTTCTGTATCGGCAGGGAACTCTCCGAAACTGAAATCTTTGCACTGTCTAAATTTTGGAGTTATTTCCCATGTCGATATACGTCGGTAACTTATCCTACCAAGTTACCTCAGAAGACATCACCTCCGTCTTCGCCGAATACGGAACCGTTAAGCGAGTACATCTACCTACCGACAGAGAAACAGGTCGCCCTCGCGGCTTCGGTTTTGTAGAAATGTCAAACGATGCAGAAGAAGATGCAGCCATTGCTGCTCTCGATGGAGCAGAGTGGATGGGTCGCGACCTGAAAGTTAATAAAGCCAAACCCCGCGAAGATGAAGGTAATCGCTCCGGCGGCAACCGGGGCGGGGGTGGTCCAGGAAAATTTGCTCGCGGTGGAGGAGGAGGGGGAGGACGTTATTAATTTCCTCGGAGGCAGATTTGATATTGGAGATTTCCGATGAAGGGCACCTAGCTCCGAACCGCCTTCTGTTCAAATCTCCTGCTTTACGCTAAATAAACGCTAAAGCCAAGGGTCAAGCCCTTGGCTTTTAGCTATCTGTTTTTTTTGTTGAGATGGCAGAGTCTTGCTGTACACTCAAACTCTATTCGTCAGGTTCGATCGTACTACTCAATCCGTGATTGTTGAGCGTTTCGCTGTAAAACTCAGCGTGTTCTAGGGCACACACAATCACCAGTCCCAGCCCGTTGGTGTGAGCTTCCATCATAATATTCACAGCCTGTGGCTGAGTTAGACTCGGAACCGTCTGCATCAGAGTCTGTACCACGTACTCCATGGGGTTGAAATCATCATTGTGCAGCAGAACGCGGTAGCGGGGTGCAAGCTTACGGACTGTTGAAGGCTTGACAATAATTTCGACAGACACTACTTTGTATCCTCCTGGTGGGTAAAATGTTAAAATTTGTGAATAATCTTGAGCCGGATTCTTCCGCTGTGCAATGGTATCCGACTTTTAGTTATTTTAATTGAATTGACATCCTGTGAGGTCATCAAATTCCGACAAAGCAGCAAAAAAGTCGATCGCCAGACGCAGATGCAGTGTGGAAAAACTCCTGTCTCCCAAGCCTGTTACCGTGAGCGGGCGATCGCCGTACAATTAGAACACAAAAGATAAAAATAAAAAACTACTCCCTGGTAACTCTCCAAAACCCACTGAAGCTTATATGAAACGCAAACCTAAACCCTACAACGACAGATTCACAGCCGACGCACCGCGAGGAGATGAAGACTCCGACTATTCCAGTCCCTTTGGCGGACAATCCCGACGCCAGTCTCCCTCTGGGAAACCTTCCTTTGTCAATTACACATCCTTGGGGATTTTAGCAGCGGTGTTCATTCTCGGCATTGGGATTGGTATTGCCTTTAGCTCTACCGCTACCATTAGCCCAGAAAACGTAGCATCCCGCGAATTTATCGATCGCAGTGCCCCCAATCCCGAACTTTGCGTACAGTTTGGAGCCAGCGCGATGGTGACAGATATGCGCGCCTATGTCACCCTCAACCCTTTCAACGTCTACATTTCACAGCCGACTATGCGCCCTGGCTGCGTGCTCAGGACCAATAACTGGGCAATTCTAGAACAAAGAAAGCTCGTCAGCCAAGACCAAGTACGCGAGTGCAAAAATCGGATGAATACATTTGGCTTCACCGGTACTTTGGAAAGTCAACCGGATATCAATTGTATCTATCAAAACGATAGTGCCAAAAACCTGTTTATCAACCAGCCCGGTTCCGTGGCTCCAACCACAGATAATCAGAATTTCTAAGGTGAGGTTATCTCCCGTTATCCCCAAGGGTTAGCGGGAGAGCGACCTCTATAGTTTTTCGTCAGGACTTGAGTCCTTGAGTACGGATATCTCACCGATTTCACGCCTGCAACCGGGCTGCCCACAGGCGAGAATAGACTGTAAATTATATATGTATCGCATAGTAATGGTCTTATGTACAAGCAACTAATTTCAAGAATCAAACCGCTTTTGAAATCACTATTTGCGATCGGGCTGGTACTGACACTAGCCCTGGGTAACGCTGATGGAGCCCAGGCGGCCCGCAGCGGAGGACGCATCGGTGGTGGCTCTTTTCGGGCTCCTGCGCGCAGTTATTCGTCTCCTAGCCGCACCTACGCACCGTCTGGAGGGGGGTACTACCCTGGTGGTGGCTTTGGTGGTGGCTTTGGTTTCCCGTTCTTGCTGCCATTTTTTGGGTTTGGGGGCGGTTTTGGTGGTTTGTTCTCGATTTTGATTTTTATTTCGATCGCGAATTTCCTCGTCCAAAGCTTCCGCCGCGCCGGGGGCACAGGGGAGGAAGAACTAGGCTACAGCACACCGACAAACGTCTCTGTGGCTCGTTTGCAAGTTGGTTTGCTAGCAGATGCTCGCGGTTTGCAATCGGAACTAGACTCCTTAGCAAAAACAGCGGATACCGATACAGCAACGGGTCGCGCTCAGGTGCTACAAGAATCTACTTTGGCGTTGCTGCGCCATCCAGAATACTGGGTTTATGCCGGTGCTGAATCTCAGCAAACTCGCTTGGAAGCAGCAGAAGCTAAATTTAATCAATTTTCTCTGGCAGAACGCAGTAAATTTACAGAAGAAACTCTCTCAAATTTTAACAACCAGCTTCGGGAATCTGGAAGCAACAATGTACTGCCAAGTGTGAAGGAAAATGGCGTACTGGTGGCTGGGGATTTGAGTCAAGCTCCCGGTGAATATATTGTGGTGACGTTGATTGTCGGTACCCTAGGCAAACTGCAATTACCAGTAGTCAAAAATACTGAAGATTTGCGCATGGCTTTGCGTCAAATTGGGGGAGTGTCTAGCGAGCAGTTGTTGGCGATTGAGGTGCTGTGGACTCCTCAAGCTAATGGCGATACTTTGACTGCTGATGATATGTTGGCTGGTTATCCCGATTTGCGATCGATTTAGTCAGAGACTATGGGCACGGTGAATTGTACCCCGCGCCCATGACAGGGGATCTATTTAAAAAAATTGTTTAACCAATGCTATTATAAAAAAAGCGATCGGGAGCTAAATTCATGACCGACAGCAGTAGAAAAAAAGCACTTTTCATTTTGAGCCAGTTAAATAACGATGACATCAACTGGATAGTCCAAAAAGCTAAGAAGGAAATTCTTGACCCCGACAGGATACTGATCCACGAAGGGAGACAAATCGATGCCCTCTACATTGTATTGAAGGGAACTTTGAGTGTTTTGCTAGAGGCGAAGTCTACTAAAGAACTGGCAAAAATAGGTAGCGGAGAACTGGTGGGAGAAGTTTCTTTTATTGATGCTAGACCTCCTTTGGCAACGGTGAAGGCGATCGAAAAAACAGAGTTGTTAGCAATTCCACGGCGACAATTAATTATCAAACTGCAACAGGATATGGGCTTTGCTTCCCGATTTTATTGTGGAATTTCTCTGTGTCTGGCTGACAGAATGCGCGGTACGATTAGACATATAGAGTATGGTCGTAATCTTGAATTAGAAAACTCTGAATTAGAAGGTGAGGACATTAATCCGAGTGTGATGGAGAATTTGGGTCTAGCCCAGGCTAAGTTTAATTGGTTGATGGAAAATGTGAGGGGTTGAGGGGCTTAAAAAAGACCCATTTTTTTGGTAAAATTTGTCCCCCTTTGAGAAATTCATGTGATTGAATTAATTTAGGGACAAGGCTACCCAAACTGTAAAATATGGGTAGCTTTGTTTTTAAATTAACTTAAAGTTTTGAACCTACCAATTAAGGCAAATCCGTGCTCCCCATTAAATAAAGGTCGCACTCGCGGGCGACACCCCGCCCCTCGTTAATTGCCCAAACTACCAAACTTTGACCCCGGCGACAGTCACCAGCGGCGAATACTCCCGGAATACTGGTTGTATATTTTTCGTGTTCGGCTTTGATATTGCTGCGGGCGTCGCGTTCCAATCCCATCGCATCCAGCAAGGGCTGTTCGGGACCTAGGAAGCCCATCGCTAGCAAGACAAGCTGAGCTGGTAGGACTTTTTCGGTGCCGGGGATGTGTTTGGGAATGAACTGTCCTTTTTCATTTTTTGTCCACTCGACTTCAACGGTGTGCACGGCTTTGACGTTGCCGTTTTCGTCGCCCTCGAACTTGGTGGCGGTGGTGAGATAGCCGCGGGGATCGTCGCCGAATTTGGCCGCGGCTTCTTCTTGGCCGTAGTCGAGACGGTAGACTTTTGGCCATTCGGGCCAGGGATTGTTGGCGGCGCGTTCCGAGGGCGGTTTGGGGAGGATTTCTAGCTGTACGAGGCTGTTGCAGCCGTGGCGGATGGAGGTGCCCACGCAGTCGGTGCCTGTGTCGCCACCGCCGATGATGACGACATCTTTGCCGGCGGCGGAGATGAAGTTATCGTTGGTGCTCTTGTCGAGAACTGCTTTGGTATTGGCGGTGAGGAAGTCCATGGCGAAGTGGATGCCTTTTAATTCGCGTCCTTCGATGCCTAAGTCGCGGGGTTTGGTGGCACCGGTACAGAGGACAACGGAGTCGAATTCTTTGAGTAATTGTTCTACTGGTAAGTCTTTGCCGACTTCGGTGTTGCAGACGAATTTTACTCCTTCGTCTTCGAGAACTTTGAGGCGGCGCATCACAACTTGTTCTTTGTCTAGCTTCATGTTGGGGATGCCATACATTAGCAGGCCACCGGGTCGATCGGCTCTTTCGTATACTGTTACCCAATGACCGGCTTTGTTGAGTTGGGCGGCGGCGGACAAACCGGCGGGCCCGGAACCGATGATGGCGATGACGCGGCCGGTGCGTTTGGCCGGTGGTTCGGCGGTGATCCAGCCTTCATCCCAGCCTTTGTCGATGATTGAGGCTTCGATGTTTTTGATTGTGACTGGCGGGTTGTTGATGCCGAGTACGCAAGCGCCTTCGCAGGGTGCGGGACAAACTCTGCCGGTGAATTCGGGGAAGTTGTTAGTTTTGTGGAGTCTGTCTAGGGCTTCTTTCCACAGTCCGCGATATACTAGGTCGTTCCATTCGGGGATCAGGTTGTTGATGGGGCAGCCGCTGGCCATGCCACTAATCAGGTTTCCGGTGTGGCAAAATGGGATGCCGCAATCCATGCAGCGGGCTCCTTGGGTGCGGAGTTTGTCGTCGTCCATGGGTAGGTGAAATTCATCCCAGTTGTGGACTCTCTCGACTGGTGAGAGTTCGGAGGGTAGTTCGCGCAAAAATTCGATAAAGCCTGTTGGTTTTCCCATAGTGGTGTCTTGGTTAGAAGTTATTTGTGGTAGTTGTCAATGCTGAAGCTGGGGGGCTTCTGAATTTACTATTTAGATCTAAATTATGGGCGATCGCGACTCTGATTACCAGTCGTGGACGCCCAAACTAGGTTTCTGAAAGTAATTGCTTCATTTTAGGTTGAGGACGATCGCGAGAAACTGGGTATTTTTGACAGTCCTGGGCGCACTCTGAGTCAAAAACCCGGTTTCTGCGTGAATATTTGTCGAAAAAAACGACAATTTTGGGAATAAACCGGGTTTTTTGCCTCCAGGACTATCTTCCTTCTTCCTTTACTGACCTTGCTTCAGCAACTGCTCAAAATCCGTTGCCGGCAAAGGACGACTGAACAAATATCCTTGCATATAATCGCATTTATAGCGCCTGATAAAATCTTGTTCTGATTCCGTTTCAACACCTTCGGCAATTACTTCCAGACAGAGACTGTGAGCCATTTCAATAATAGCTTTTACAATCGCTGCATTTCGAGAACCATCTGTGATATTACGAATAAATGAGCGGTCTATTTTTAAAGTATCGAAGGGGTATTGTGTCAGATAGCTTAAGGAAGAATAACCTGTTCCGAAATCGTCAATAGAAATAGAAACTCCCAATTTTTTTAATTGTGTCAAAGTAGCGATCGCGCTTTCGGTATCCTCTATCATCAAACTTTCCGTTAACTCTAATTCTAAACTGTTTGGTTCCAAACCAATTTTTTCTAAAATTTCTGCCACTCTAGTGCTGAGTTCCGGTTGGTGAAATTGACGAGGTGATAAATTAACCGCCACCCGCAACCCAGAAAAACCATCATTTTGCCAAGATTTTAAATGCTGGCAAGCTGTCTGCAATATCCACTCGCCCAAGGGTATAATAAAGCCAGTTTCTTCAGCAACCGGAATAAATTCTGTAGGTGGAATCAATCCTTTTTCCGGGTGTTTCCAGCGCACCAAAGCTTCTGCACCCACAATCTTACCGGTAGTTAGACTAACCTGGGGCTGATAGTAAACCTGGAATTCTTCTCGTCTTAAAGCAGTGTATAAGCTTTTTTTCAGTATGATTAATTTTTCCGAGGCATCTTGTTCTATGATATGCTCGTTGGTTTGTATTTGTAAATTATTGTATTGCTCGACAAAAGCTTCTTGTTTCTTCAACCGACTGGCGATCGCCCCTACCAGTTCAGCTTTAGTAAAAGGTTTAGTCAGGTAATCATCGGCTCCCAATTCCATGCCCTGCCGCATTTCAGCGCGATCGGTTTTACCAGTCAGAAATACAAAAGGTACTGTGGCAGTAGCAGGATTCGCTCGCAAGGCCATCAGCACCCCATAACCATTAAGTTCCGGCATGATCACGTCGCAAAGAATCACATCGGGCAGATTGGACATCGCCAAAGATAAGCCCTGCATTCCATTTTCAGCCCCCATCGCATCAAAACGTTCAAACTTGAGGATCTTGATAATATTCTCCCGAATCACACGATCGTCCTCGATCACTAAAATTTTTTTCATATACTATTCCAGGACAGCGGTATAATTAATCATTTACCTCAACATCATCTAATCTAAACAATTGACAACCTACACCCCCCTGACAGAATAACCAAATAGTAGCGAAAAAAATGACAAGCCCATGAAAAATGTTAATTTTCACTGACAATTATATTAATAATTATTTAAGTTTTTATCCCCGGTCGTATTAATATGAGGTTGATTAACAAATCTCTAAATTAATTATAAGTGCAATCCTCAAAATCGAGCGGGATAAATGCTAAAATAGTTTTCCCACTTGTTAAGGCTAAACTCGCAAACAATGTCAGCTTATTTACCCAGTGGATTCCCTGAACCCGCAGAGATTGGCACTATAGAAGTTAAGCAATATCCTCAGTACCGCGCTGTCACCTACTCCCACGCTGGTGATGTGCGACAAGCTACTGGGGTTGCCTTCAATCCCTTATTCCAACATATCAGCAATAACCAAATTGCGATGACAACGCCCGTAGAAGCCCGCTACACAGGAATTGCAGGGCAAATGGATGTTCCCGAAGTACAAGTTTCTTTCCTCTACCCATCACCAAATATCGCTCCCAGCAGCCTTAGCTCGGCTGTCACAGTCACCGATACGCCACCGATGACGGTTGTTAGCATTGGTGTCGGCGGGGCTTACAGTTGGGAAAGCTACGAAAATAACCTCCAAAAACTCAAAAATTGGCTTCAACAACATCCAGAATACTCAATAGTCGGACCTCCGCGACGCTTTTTTTACAACTCCCCGATGACACCGGAAGCAATGAAAATCAGCGAGGTGCAAATTCCGATCGCTCTTTCAAAGAATTGAATTCAGTAGCCAGTAGTCAGTAGTCAGTAGCCAGTAGTCACTCATAAGTAGTTATTTATAAGCAATTACTAATTACCAATTACCAATGCCCGATACGCCATGCCTAATTCCCTCTCTTTCAGTTACCGCTGATATGAACCACGAGTTCGCGAGTCTGCCCCCGCTGACGATGTTCCCATAGGTAAATTCCCTGCCAAGTTCCTAACAGCAGCCTACCGCGAGCGATCGGGATTTGTTCAGAAGTATGAGTCAATGCAGTGCGAATGTGAGCCGGCATATCGTCGGGGCCTTCTGCATCGTGAATATAGGTTGCACCCTCCGGTACCAGTTTAGCTAAAAAGTTGGCTAAGTCCTTGAGTACATCTGGGTCTGCATTTTCCTGTATCAGTAAACTAGCAGAAGTATGGCGCAAAAACAAGGTACAAAGTCCTGTGTTAATACCAGAATTCGCTACCACATTTTCTACCTGTTCGGTAATTTTACACAAAGACTTACCGATAGTTTTAATTTTGAATATCTGTTGGTAATGAGTCATAGGATTTTAGATTTGGAATTTGAGATTTTGCAATAATCTTCAGCGGACGAAGGCAGACGAAAGTTTGACAAGCAGCCAATTCTATGGGCTTTATTTGATTGACTTGTTTGCTATTTAAAATAATCTACAACAGCGTGGGCGATCGCCTCCGTACCATTTTTGGCCAATTTTTCTGACAAACGCGGGGGCTGCATCGGTTTTCGTAAAAACTCCCAATCACCCTCAAAAAACTCCGCAGCAGTGATAATTTGATGGGAACCATAGTTTTGCATCCCTTCGAGTAAAATCTCCGCTTCGGCAAAACCTTCTCTCATGATAGAAACCACAGGTATGGACAAACGCAAAGCTTCCGAAAAAGTGCTATACCCCGGTTTGGAAATCAGCCGTCCGCAGACAGGCATTACATCAACTGGACGCGGTAAAATGGGGAAAGATTTGGCAAACTCCTGACTCTTGACTCTAATCAAATTTGGCAAATCAGGAGCAGCAGCATCAAAAGTGATAAATTGGCGATCGCTAAACTTGTGTAAATTGTGATAAGGGATATCTTCCAAACCGAGTCCACCAAAAGTCAACAATACAGTATTTTCTAGGGGTGTTTCGATTCTGAATAACTCCCGAATTTTATCGTTACTATACCGAGGATTGCCACCTGTTAAACCAACATCTTCTATATGAGGGAAAAACGACATTTTTTCGTGCAAAGGGAGACGAAAAAGGCGATCGCACATTCCGAAGCACTCACCAATCCAATCCACTATGTCGTCAAACTCCCCGCCCCAATCACGATAAATAAAATCCCAACCAAAATTGCTCATCATCCAGCAAGGAACACCAGCAGCCTTAGCAATCTTTGTCATCACAGGTGGAATATCTGCCAGAATCAAACCCACCCTATTTTGTTTAATAAAATTTACTTCGCTAGCAATTAGTGAATTTTGCTTTTTCCGAATTTCCTGCAACTTTTCCAGTGTCGCATCTAAATCCATATTCAAACTGTCAGACTGCACGACACCAACATCAAAAGCGCGGGGACGGAGAATGAAATCACCTGTGATGTATGATTCTAGCAACCAACGGGGTGCTGTTGTGGCGATAATTAATAAAATTTCTGGATATGATTCTTGAATTTTTGCTGCTACTGATGAGACTCGGACGGCATGGCCGAATCCATGATTAGTGATGGCGATGTATAATGTTGGTCGAGACATTCTGATTGGTAATTGGTAATTGGTAATTGGTAATTGGTTATTGGTGATTGGTGATTGGTGATTGGTTATTGGTAATTGGTTATTGGTTATTGGTGATTTTTTACTCGATCGATAATTTCGCAAGCCATTGCTTCCAAGGATAACACTCGATCGGCTAAACCAGAATTAGCCACACTTCCCGGCATACCCCAAACTACGCTACTAGCCCGATCCTGAACTAAAATTTGACCCCCAACCTCCCGAATACCCTCGCAGCCGTGAAGTCCATCTTGTCCCATCCCCGTCAGCACTACAGCTAAAACCCCCGCACCATAAATTTTAGCAGTCGATCGAAACAACACATCCACCGCAGTGCGACAAGAATTTTCTGCAGGAGCTTGATTAGTCCGAATTTGCACTTCAAAACCATGTCTTTCTAACAACATCTTAATTTTTAAATTTAAAATCTAAAATTTAAGATCGGATGGCCAGATAGGCAACTGATTAATCTTTTCCAGCGTTATATCTACATATTTTTCCTCACCAGCCACCCGATTTTCTCCAAAATATCCATCATCACCATCATGCTTATGAGGACCACTCAAACCTTCTGCATAGCGATTTTCTAAACGAGCTTGATTGAATGGTGAACCCACAAACCAGTACCAGCGACTGGGAAAAACTATACCACCAATATCCTCAATTGAGTCGCGAGAACCGCGAAAATGAAAAATGCGATCGGCATCTGCAAAACCATTTTCTCCCGAAAACACACCGCCAACCGAAACAACAGTAATTTCTCCCTTCAGCCATTGTTTAAGATAGTGAGTAGCACCCAGAGCAACTTGTGCCCCACCGCTAGTTCCAATTAAAATAATTTTCAAAGGTTTTTCAGGAGCCTGTGAAATCGGATATTTAGCATTCATCCGCTCAATAATTACATTGGCAATTCCCTGATTATAAGCCTGACCGTAGCGATAATCTAAAGAAATTGCAAACCGCCAAAGATTGCGAATTTTGATGAATATATCCCCCGCAATCGGCCCACTTTTTGCGTGTTCTGCAAACCGCCAAAAAGGTGCTAACAGCCTTTCTCCTCCTAAACTTTTGTTAGAAGCTGAATAAGGAAAAATATCACCCACGGCTACACACTGCGGATGACTTTTCACTAAACTCTTGAGAAAAAATGCTTCCCCACGGGTTAATTCGTCCCCCGAAAAATCGCCTACTCCTGGCAAAAAAACAATATAACAATTGAGAGGCGAAGACTTACTTGGGTCGATATTAATATTGTTAGAAGGCAATAGTTCCGGCGGAGCTTTCTTTAAACCCAAACTCTCGGCATTTTGACCAAGCCACCAGATAATAGTACCCACTGGCGAAACAATACCCCAGACTAGGAGTATTGTACCTGCGACGAGCAACAAATTTAAACTTCCCCCACGCAGCCAGACAAGTATCTGTAAAATCAACTTCAACATTTAATAAAATTTGGTAAAATACCAATAAGTTTTCTAATTTGGGAACAATACTTGATGTATTTTTCTGTATTAGACCCGATTATGTAGAAATTGTCAACTATTTTCAGGAGCAGTAATCAAAAGTGAGGGGACAAGATTCAATTGCGGGTTTAGGGGTAACGCTGTGGAACGCCCTTTCTTTAAACAGCAATTTTTACGAAAACACTTCATACACTCCCAAAACTAAGCGGATAGCGTTAACAATTGTAATTTTAGCAGCCGTGTCTAAGGTGCTGGGCAATGCAATCATTTTGTTAATCAATCGAACCGAAGCCCAGGTTCTATTTTTAGCTCTTTTGATAGATGGCTTGGCAGTGGTGGGAGGTTATTATTTTTGGACTTTTACTATCTCTAAAATCGGGGATTGGCTAAAACCAGGTCACGTAAATTATGGGGAATTACTAATTCCCATCGGATTTGCCTACGCACCCCAAGTGCTGAATTTTTTAACGCTAATTCCCTTGTTGGGAGAAGGAATAGAGCGTATATTAGCTGTCTGGAGTTTGCTAGCGGTAATTGTGGGAGTTCGCCAAGGGTTGGATATTCAAACTCGCTGGGCGGTGTTAATTTGTTTCGTGGGTTGGCCCTTAATTCAAATTGCGATCGGATTTATGAAAATAATTGAACAATTGCTTTCAGTGTGGTTCTAATTCATCAATAGGGAAGCACCATTTTAAACTCTGCTCCCTCTCCCGGTGCAGAGTCACAAATCAACTTTCCTCCGTGCTGCTCTAGCACAATTTTATAACTGATTGACAGTCCCAAACCAGTACCCTTACCTACTGGTTTTGTAGTAAAAAATGGATCGAAAATTCTGGCCTTCACCTCCGAAGTCATCCCCATACCATTATCAGTAATCCGAATCGCCACTTTATTTTTTTCTAAAACTTCAGTAACAATCCAAATTGTCGGAGGCTGTGTCTGGTCAACTTTGCTCCCAATTCCTCGATACAAAGCATCAATAGCATTCATCAGTAAATTCATAAATACCTGATTAATTTCTCCCGCATAGCAGTTCACCAAAGGCAAGTGTGCGTACTGCTTAATCACTGTTATTCCACTTAATCTTTTCTGCAAAATCATCAAGGTACTGTCGATGCCTTCATGGAGATTCACCCATTTTATTTCTGAT
>NZ_JAHRFC010000029.1:0-72795 GCF_020883015.1 Microcoleus sp. CAWBG640 | reverse complement strand
AATGGCTGGATGCAGATACTATTCGCCAACACCAGTGGGGATTGGGTGAAGAAGTAGTTGGCGGTTGGTGGTATCCTGACGATGCTCAAGTTGATAATCGCGCTTTGTTTAGGACGCTTCAATTTACGATTAAAAAATTGGGAATCGAAGTTATTCAAGACAATTCTGTCGAAATTATTCTGGAAGCAAATAGAGTTGTTGGTGTGGAAACAACGGCAGAAAAATTAAAAGCTGACCGTTATGTTTTGGCAACAGGTGCTTGGTCTGAGACATTATTGGATATTCCTGTTTATCCCAGAAAAGGGCAAATGCTGTCTGTATGCGTCCCGGAAAGTTACGAAGTGATTCAGCCGCTGCAAACCGTTTTATTCGGAACAGGGATTTATATTGTGCCGCGTCAAGATGGTAGGATTATTATTGGCGCGACTAGCGAAAATGTAGATTTTACTCCGGGAAATACGCCGACGGGAATTAAAAATTTGCTAGCCGGAGCTATTAAGTTATATTCTGAATTGCAAAATTATCCGATTCTGGAGTTTTGGTGGGGTTTTCGGCCAGCTACCCCTGATGAATTGCCCATTTTAGGTGCTAGTGCTTGGGAAAATTTGACCCTGGCGACGGGGCATTATCGTAATGGTATTTTGTTGGCTCCTGTGACGGCGAAATTGTTGGCTGATTTGATTGAAAATGGGAAGTCTGACCCGTTGTTGGCGGCTTTTCATTATTCCAGGTTTATGAAAAATCAGATGACACACAATCACCTAAAAAGTTAACTCTTTCAGGACTTATGCTATCGATATACCTATAGCGTTTTGTAGGGGCAATCCCACGCCTGGTTGCCACGCTTACCTGGGCATAATGCGTCCAGGACTGTCTTTAATAGTTCCAACCTTTACACCTATGATTTCATACCTAATATCATTCACCTGGGGTATTTGTCTGCTACTATCCATCATCGGCTGGGGAAAAGTCCTCAACCACATCCTGTTTCCCCAGCAGCGAATTGACTGGGGACAAAAAGCCGCTTGGGGTCTAGCCTTGAGCCTTATCGTTGGCGGTGTATTAAATGCAACTTGGAATATCTCGCCCACCACAATTTTAATCTTTTTAGGTTTGGGACTTATTTGTGGTTTAGTAGATTTAGTAAATCACAGACAATCAATTGCCAGTAATTTATCACAGCTATTTCAAGAAATTCGCCAAGATAAAATCATCCTAGCAGGCATTGCCACAGTCAGTCTACTGATGTTAATCCAATACGCCGGATGGGTTTCTACAGGTAGAGTCAACTTAGCCAACATGGTTTATGCTGACGGGTTTAATACCAGCGATGACTACCACGCTTACTTGGTATTTCCCCACAAAATGCTGCAACTCGGTTCGATGGGTCCAGACCCTTTTAGCGAAAGAAGAATAGTATCTTTGGGGGGACAGTCATTTCTCCATACTTTCATCCTCAGCGTACTTTCAGACATTAATTTAAACATCATAGACCCTGGTTTAGCACTGATAATTACTGTGGGACTAATTATTGGATTTTTTTCCAAAAATCCAGTTTCGACTAGACGAGTAGTCTTTACAGTTTTATTTGTATTATTGATTGCCGTGCCCAAGGCAAATACTACAAGTGTGATGCTGCCTGTAGCTTTATTTTTAAGTTTGTTTAGAACCCTTGACAGCCCCGAAATAGACCGCAACTATTGGGTAGGAAATGCTTGTATTATCGCTTTAATCTCCGCCGCACTTTGTACTTTAAAATCTTCTCTAATTCCCGCCTCAGCCCTTGTCTTTGCAGTTAGCTACCTTGGCTATTTTCTGAACACAAATACCAAACTAAAAGTTGTATGGGAATTTGGGCTGGCGACAGTATTAGTGGGAATATTTCTCCTACCTTGGATGATTTCTTTGTATCAATCTTCTGGCACTTTACTGTATCCTATTTTGGGAAAAGGCTATCACGCCTCCGCCTACGGCATTACTTTCAAATCAGCTTCTACACTCTTGGGAACTGTTAAAACAGCCCTCGCAGCATTCAGAGGTATTTACGTTTTTGTAGTGATATTGCTCGGCTGTTTGAGCTTAAGTATCCGACCTCTTAAATTTGCTAATTTACCCGCAGAATCTTCATTTTCTTTCCGCCAAGCACCTTTATATATGACAATTGCAGCACTATTGGCAACAGTTGCTGTAGGCGTAGTTACCGAAAATGCCGACCCTTTTCGCTATTCATTTTCTCACTTGTTCCCGGTAATTATCATATTAATTATGGTCGCGATGACTGATACGGGGGCTGTCAATAAAAATGCGGTTCCTAACTTTTTTATTGCTGCTGTATTTTGTGCAGGTTTGGCAATCAGCTACGATTGGGATATCACTAAAAATACTTATTCATCTTATGTGAAAAATATTAAATTTGGACTGACGAATCCATCGTTAATTTCAGCTAAGCAAAAGTTACAGTATGCCGCACTTCAAGAGTCTATTCCACAGGGAACTACAGTTTTAACCAGACTAGATACACCTTTTCTCCTCGATTTTAAACGCAATCAAATTTTCATCGCTGACTGGCCAGGAGGAGCGAGTTTGCCTCCGGGAATGCCTGTTTTCAAAGGGGGTGAAGCTTTAGCAAATTATTTAGTTTCACAGTCTATTAGATACATAGCTTATTCGTCTTGGAGTCTGAATCATCCTGCTGATGTAGACACTTCAGAACCGGGATTGTCCTCTTGGTTTCGACTGCAATCACAACTGTCTCACGACTTTCGGGATAACGTTCAACAACTTGCAAAAACTAGAAAAAAGGTTTATGCAGACGGAGAAAATTTTGTGCTGGATTTGGGAGTTCAGCGTAAGTAGCAACTATTTAGATGACATAAAAAAGGAGATTAGATATCAAACCCAGCAGCCGAAAGTGTCTGGTAGAAACTTCAGCATCTGCTGGTAGCATCTTTAATACCTCTTTTTCGGATAAAAGGTTGAGATTTTGCTCTTTGGCGAAAAAGTGTTGACCGAGCAATTTCAACAAAGCTCGAAACCAGGAGGGTGGAAGCCAGTGAATTAAAGGAACAGCGGTGTGAAATTCTATGGGATACCAGCGGTTGGGAGTGGTGATGCAGCAAGTTTTGCCGACGCGGCAAAGTTCTCGAACAAAAGCTGTTTGCTGTTGGCGGTTGCCGACGTGTTCAATTACGGCAAAACTTACGACTAAATCAAAGCTTTTGTCTGGAAATGGCAAGCTTAATCCGTCAGAACGGACATATTTTAAACCGGGATATTCTTCTTCTAAAAATGCGGCATCTTCCATGCCGACAGCGGTGATTTTGTGCGGGTATGGATAGAGTTTTTCAAAGAAATTGCAGTCTTGGCGACGGTCGGAAGTTACTCCTACATCCAGCACATTTGTGTCGGCATTTGGATTGGCTAATGCCATCAGTAAATCAAACATTTTTTGGCGGGCGTACCAAGATAATTTAGTTGCGAAACCGCCTAGCTTGGGGCCAATATACTCGCTGGATTTGTCTTTGGTTACTGTCATATAGATTTAAAGTTTGGGATGCAATGATATCAAGTAAGGTTCACTTAGATATTGCACTGTCAATAAAGGATTTACTCCTAGGTGGGGGTAGGTTTATTTAACTGCAATTAGTTGAGTTTATTGGCGAACCAGCCCCGGAGTGGGTTATTGATATTGGTGCAAGATATCAGGTTAATCGGCGGGAGTAAAAATGTTGGCAGTAAGTTTGATTTTATTACCTGCGCTTTAAGCCTAGTACGCTTAGAAAAAAGCTCGACAGAACCATCTGTAAACCTACAGTCAGGCAAGTGAGGGAGGGAATCACCAAACGCAAAGTTTTGGAAGGGTTAAGGATGCCGAAAGTAGTTTCGCTCCAAATAGTTAAGGAGAATATCGAGCCAACTATTCCAATTAATATGAGCGTGACTCCGACAATCAATCCTGTCTCTAGGGTGACATAGCGAAATATTTTATTTAGTTTGGGGTCTTCGGGCAGTAGTTTTTCGCTGATGGCGAAAACTTTGGTGAAGAAGGCGAAGGTGACAGCTTGAAAACCGACGATAATTGCGATCGCAGCATACAGCAGTGTGTGCACATCAAAGCTAATACTGCCAATCTTTTGAGTACCGGGTAATAGCCAGAGGCCCACAATTAAACCCAAAATCATCAGCGCAGCACCCGGATACAAAAACAGCCAGCGGGGACTGTAAAGCAGCAAAAATCGCAGGTGTCGCCAGCCATCTCGCCAAGTTCGCAGATGTGGCGGACGGCTGCGGCCGTCGGGAGAGAGTACGGTGGGAACTTCAGCGATTCGTAGTTTGTACAGAGAGGCTTTGACTACCATTTCGCTAGCAAATTCCATCCCTGTTGTTTGCAAGTCCAGCTTTAAAATTGCATCTCTTCTGAAACCCCGCAGCCCACAGTGAAAGTCGTCGGCAGGACTTGAGAAAAATAGCCGCCCAACCCACGTCAGCACCGGATTTCCTAAGTATTTGTGCAGCGGTGGCATTGCACCCGGTTTGATGCCCCCTTGAAAGCGGTTTCCCATGACTAAATCCCAGCCACCTCGCAATTTTTCGACAAAAGCACCGAGGTTGGAAAAGTCGTAACTGTCGTCAGCATCGCCCATAATGATATAGACTCCGCGTGCTGCGACGATCCCTCCCATGAGGGCGCTACCGTAGCCTTTGGCTGGTACTGGGACGACTCTGGCTCCCATTTTGGTGGCGATTTCTTGAGAGCCGTCAGTGCTGCCGTTGTCTGCTATGATGACCTCGCCAGCAATATTCAGTTCGCCCAGAGACTTCTGTGCCTTCTCTATGCAGATTTCTAGTGTTTCTGCCTCGTTCAGGCAGGGCATGAGTATCGATAATTCGAGAGTGTATTCCCCGGTTGCCTTGGTCTGTTCTGCCATATGTTTGTTTCACTCTTACTCGCGAGCGATAATACTTATTTTTCCCGTATCTCTGCTTAAATTATGGGTTGGCAACCCAATTCAAAACAACTTAATAAAATCTGTTAAGGATGTTTTTTCATACAATTATCGCGCTGTAGTATAGGTGGGTAAATTCATGAATAGAAGTGTTTTTCTAGTTTTGCTTGCTGCTATTTTTTGTGGCGTTCTCGGTCAATTTAGCCTGAAAGCAGGAGCTAAAATATTAGGGCCCATTGGTGCTGCTAATTTATTTGAAAAAATTCTAGCAATGGCTACTCAGCCTCTGATAGTAGGGGGTCTTGGTTTGTATGCTTTTTCTTCTATAGGGTTTATTGTTGTACTTTCTCGCGCCCACCTTAGCATAGTCTCGCCTTTACTGTCAATTAGCTACTTGTTTACTGTCTTAGGAGGGAAAATTATCTTTAACGAGCCTTTACCACCGTTGCGATTGGTAGGCATCGGGTTAATTATGACGGGAGTAATTTTTGTACTCCGAGGTCAAGCTGGAGGGGCGACAGGAGGAAGTTAGTCTATGTCTAATTTTGGGGATGCTGTTCACAGAGATCTATTATTGCGCGATCGCAGGGCAATTCTGGCCACCATGCACCAAAAAGAACGGGTGATGGCTCCGATTTTGGAGCGGGAATTAGGCGTCAAAATCCTCGTACCTGCGGATTTAGACACAGACTCCTTTGGCACTTTTACCAGAGAAGTTAAACGCTTAGGAACTCAAATAGAAGCGGTGCGATTAAAAGCGGCAACTGCTCTGGATATTGCCGGGGAAACTCTGGCCTTCGCCAGCGAAGGTAGCTTCGGCCCTCATCCGGCAATGCCCTATCTGCCTGCTAATCGAGAAATTGTGATTTTATTAGATAGAGAACACAATCTCGAACTGATTGGCGAATCTTTATCAGTGGAAACTAACTACAGTCATCAGTTAGTTTCCAGTGTAGAAGAAGCGCAAGTTTTTGCTAAGAAAGTTGGATTTCCCGAACACGCCCTGGTGGTTGTAGCTGGTGATGTGGCTACAGGTAATGGCGAAATTGTCAAGGGAATAGTTACAGAAAAAGATTTGGTTGATGCTGTTAGCGCTGGTATCAACAAATCAGCCAGTGGTAAAGTTCATGTCGAAACAGATATGCGGGCGATGTACAATCCAACTCGGATGGAAAATATCGCAAAAGCCACTCTTGATTTAGTCAAAAAAGTTTACCAGTTCTGCCCGGAGTGCCGTTGGCCTGGATTTGATTGTGTCCAAAATAAAATAGGGTTGCCCTGCGGACTGTGCTATTTTCCGACTCACCTAGTGCGATCGACAATTTATCAATGCAAAGCTTGCGGTTATCGTCAAGAAAAACTATTTCCAGAGGGCAGAGAAACTGCCGATCCCGCCCAGTGCCAATATTGTAACCCCTGAACAAACCAGATGTTAAACCTCAGAAATAATATCAATTCGAGCTGCACTCAGACATGATTTTTGACTGTTAATATAAATTCCGGTTGTATCGTCAGGTGATTTAACCGCGAAGGCGCGTTCGGCGAAGCCGTTCCCGTAGGGTAGGACGCGAAGCAAGAGAAGAGAGAGTTTAATACAGGACGATGAAGAGAGGATTTTATATAATACCAATTTTAAAAAAGAATGCAACAGTAGTCTTGTCCCTCCCCTTTATAAGGGGGGGTTAGGGGGGGTCAAAGATTGTTGCACGATTTTAGAGAAATGGTATAATATCAAATCCGGTAGCATCCGAATTATTCATCTCTCTACTCTCTCCCTCTGTGTCCTCTGTGTCCTCTGTGGTTAAATCATTCCGATACAACCGGAATTGATATAACTGAGGATTTAAAAAAAGACAAAACAAAAAGCGCCCCTATTTCTAGGAGCGCTTTTTGTTTATCTCAAGTTAAAAATTAACCGTTGATAGAAGGAGCAACCAAAGCAACTGGTGTGGTTTCGCCAGCAGCCAAATCGAGTGGGAAGTTGTGAGCGTTGCGCTCGTGCATGACTTCCATACCCAAGTTAGCGCGGTTGATGACATCAGCCCAGGTGTTGATGACACGACCTTGAGAGTCGATAATCGATTGGTTGAAGTTGAAACCGTTCAAGTTGAAAGCCATGGTGGAGATACCTAGTGCTGTGAACCAGATACCGACAACTGGCCATGCACCTAACAAGAAGTGCAAAGAACGGCTGTTGTTGAAGGAAGCGTATTGGAAAATCAAACGACCGAAGTAGCCGTGGGCTGCAACGATGTTGTAGGTTTCTTCTTCTTGACCGAATTTGTAACCGTAGTTTTGCGATTCGGTTTCGGTGGTTTCACGAACCAAAGAAGATGTTACCAAGGAACCGTGCATGGCGGAGAACAAGCTACCACCGAAGACACCAGCAACTCCCAACATGTGGAAGGGGTGCATCAGGATGTTGTGCTCGGCTTGGAACACGATCATGAAGTTGAAGGTACCGGAGATACCCAAAGGCATACCGTCAGAGAAGGAACCTTGACCGATCGGGTAGATCAAGAATACTGCGGTGGCTGCTGCAACTGGTGCAGAGTAAGCGACGCAGATCCAAGGACGCATACCTAGGCGGTAGGACAATTCCCATTCACGACCCATGTAGCAGAAAATGCCGATCAGGAAGTGGAAAATCACTAGCTGGTAAGGGCCGCCGTTGTACAACCACTCATCGAGGGAAGCAGCTTCCCAGATTGGGTAGAAGTGTAAGCCAATGGCGTTGGAAGAAGGAACAACAGCACCGGTGATGATGTTGTTACCGAACATCAAGGAACCAGCAACTGGTTCGCGGATGCCGTCGATGTCCACAGGAGGAGCAGCGATGAAGGCAACGATGTAGCAGATGGTAGCAGTTAAGAGGGTAGGAATCATCAAGACGCCGAACCAACCGATATAAATCCGGTTGTCTGTGCTTGTGACCCACTCGCAGAACCGTTCCCAGACGTTGGCGCTTTCGCGCTGTTGTAAGGTTGTTGTCATGGTTTTATGATTGCTGTATTTGGTTGTCAATGTTCGGATGATGTCTCTATTATTACGGCTATCACTAAGATTTGTAAAGGGGTGTAACGACAGTTAAACTGATGACGATTATAAGCTGGGCTTATATATAGTAGGCGGGCATGGGGCAACTCCCCCATCCCCCCTTGCGGGGTGCGGGGACTGGGCATCGGGCATCAGGCACGGTGACTATATATATGGGATATTTGGGTTGAGGTGCGCTCTCGATCGCCAGAGTGCAAGTTCTATATCTAATGTGCTACAAACTGGCTGTAGCTGGTTTTGAAATCAAAATTGCTGGTATCCTTTAATGCAACGTTTTCCTTGTATATTTTCTTTCTTTTCAGGTTCAGGCTTCCTCGATTTGGGTTTTGAGTCGATCGGCTTTAATGTAGCTTATGTAAATGAAATATTCTCGCCATTCATCCAAGCATACCGTCACTCTCGCCAGTGTCTAAACTTGCCGCAGCCAGAATACGGACACTGCGAAGGAGAGGAAGCAGATGTGACTCGACTTGTAGAGGGAAAACCAGCACTTCACTTGCGGGAATTGATGCAAGATGCTCGCAAAAATCACGAGATTATTGGATTTATTGCCGGGCCGCCTTGTCCTGACTTTTCAATCGGTGGCAAAAACCGAGGTGGGGAAGGAGATAAAGGCAAACTTTCAGCTTCGTATATTGAATTAATTTGCCAACAGCAGCCTGATTTCTTTGTGTTTGAAAATGTTAAAGGTTTGTGGAGAACAAAAAAGCATAAAGCGTTTTATGACGAACTCAAGCATCTGTTGGCTGAGGCAGGATATCTCTTTGTGGAACGTTTAATTAATGCGATCGAATATGGTGTGCCACAAGATAGAGATCGAATTATTTTAATCGGTTTCCGAAAGCATCTTGTCAAAGATATGGGGATTTCCTTAGATAAAAATAGCCAAATGCTACCTGAAGGCGTATTTCCTTGGTCAAGTCAGATTTTATATCCCAAATCTGAAGTTTTTTCTCATCCTTGGCCTGAGACTGATGCTTTTGTTTGCGATGGTTTTTTGCATTGTCCTGATTGTATTCCCCAAGAGTTGACCGTTGAGTTTTGGCTGAAAAAAAATGATGTAATTAACCATCCGAATGCGGAACATTATTTTCAACCAAGAGCGGGGATTAAAAGGTTTGCTGCTGTCGATGAGGGAGATGATTCTAAAAAATCTTACAAGCGTTTGCACAGGTGGCGTTATTCGCCGACTGCTTGTTATGGTAATAACGAAGTTCACTTGCACCCTTACAAAGTTCGCAGGCTTTCTGTTGCAGAAACGCTGGCTATTCAGTCACTACCTAAAAAATTTGCACTGCCCGAAAATATGACATTAACTAATATGTTTAAAACCGTGGGAAATGGAGTTCCTTATTTAGCAGCGCGCGGGATAGCTCGAACAATTTATCAGTTTTTATGTCGAAAATCAATAAATAAATAAGTGCCAATATATAGTCCTAAATGAGTCGTAAATATTTTTACCCCACCCCAACCCTCCCCTTAGTAAGGGGAGGGAGTAAGAAATTCAACAATGATTTAGGATTGCTATATCTCATAAACTCGTTTTTTTTGTAGATTGGTCGTGACGACAAAGCAAAATTCGTAGAAACCGGGTTTCTCGCCCCCATCTGTAACAAGTTTATGGCCGCACCCCACACAGGCTAGGGGTTGCTGAGAGCAGTTTGAAAAATGAGTATTTATAGCAAATAGATTTTGGTGCGTGAGGCGTGGTTCTCATATTTATTTATGGCTGGCGCAAGTTAATCGGGGTGCTTCACCAACCCTAAAAATTGGTGAAAGTGGTTTTTTTAATGAATTAATAAAAATAAAAGTTCATAAATAGTTTACATTTGTTATATAATAGTTGGTTAAGGTTGAAAACCTAGATTTTTTATTTGCCTGCAATTCGCCATGACTGTTAAACCCCGCCGCTATCACATTACCACTTTCGGATGCCAGATGAATAAAGCCGACTCCGAACGGATGGCCGGCATTCTGGAAAATATGGGCTTTGAGTTCTCGGAAGACCCTAACGAAGCTAGCTTGATTCTCTACAATACTTGCACGATTCGCGACAATGCGGAACAAAGAGTTTATTCTAATCTGGGAAGACAGGCTCACCGCAAGCGCCAGGAACCGGGTTTAACTTTAATTGTAGCAGGATGCGTGGCGCAGCAAGAAGGTGAAGCGCTCCTACGCAGAGTGCCGGAATTAGACTTGGTAATGGGGCCACAACACGCGAATCGGCTTGAAGATTTACTGGAACAAGTTTTTCAGGGAAATCAAGTTGTGGCGACGGAAGCTGTTGAGATTATGGAGGATATTACTCAGCCTCGCCGCGATAGTAAGGTGACGGCTTGGGTGAATATAATTTATGGTTGCAACGAACGCTGCACTTATTGTGTTGTGCCGAATGTGCGCGGGGTTGAACAGTCGCGAATGCCGGAGGCGATTCGGGCGGAAATGGAAGAGTTGGGCCGTCAAGGTTACAAGGAAGTAACTTTATTGGGGCAGAATATTGATGCTTACGGACGCGATTTGCCTGGGACAAAACCGGACGGCAGCAACCAGCATACTTTGACGGATTTGCTTTATTTTGTGCAGGATGTTCCTGGAGTCGATCGCCTGCGATTTGCTACTAGCCATCCCCGCTATTTTACGGAAAGATTAATTAAGGCTTGTGCGGAATTACCCCAGGTTTGCGAACATTTTCATATTCCTTTTCAGTCTGGCGACAATGATATTTTGAAGGCGATGTCGCGGGGCTATACTCAGGAGAAATATTTGCGCATTATTGATACCATTCGCCGTTATATGCCGGATGCTTCGATTACTGCGGATGCGATTGTGGGCTTTCCTGGGGAGACGGAAGCGCAGTTTGAGAAGACTTTGAAGTTGATTGAAGATGTTGGTTTCGATTTGGTGAATACGGCGGCTTATTCGCCACGCCCAGGCACACCGGCCGCTTTGTGGGAAAATCAGTTGAGTGAGGAGGTGAAGGCCGATCGCCTACAACGGATTAATCATGTGGTGACAACAACGGCTATGGAGCGATCGCAACGCTATTTCGGACGTGTTGAAGAGGTATTAGTCGAAGTCCAAAATCTCAAAGTACCCAGTCAGGTGATGGGGCGGACTCGCGGCAATCGTCTGACTTTTTTTAAGGGTGATATTGCTGAATTAGCGGGTAAAATAGTGCGGGTTAAGATTACAGATATTCGCGCTTTTAGCTTGACTGGGGAAATGGTGGAAAATTGGTGAAGTCTTCTAAGAAGATGTATTTTTTTTTACCGCAGAGAGCGCAGAGGACACAGAGGAGGAGTGGAATGGAGGGGATATGTAGTCTTAAAGCGGTTTGTCTGTGCGTTAGTTGCGCTCTCTCCGTGTATATTTGTCAAGAAGTGCTAGGAGTAGGGAAAAAATGACAAAAATACGGGTCGGGCTGTTATTCGGCGGGCGATCGGGGGAACATGAAGTCTCTATTAGTTCCGCAAGGGCGATCGCGCGAGCTCTTGCTTCGGACGAAAATGCCACCAAGTACGAAGTTCAGCCCTTCTATATCCAAAAAGATGGCCGCTGGTTGTCGGGAACAATACCTCAAGAAGTTTTAGCAGCAGGACAACCTCTGGAAATAAATCCAGCAGGAACAGATAATGAGTCTGTTTTCTCTCGTGAATTTCCTAGTTTCAATGACATAGATGTTTTTTTTCCTGTTCTGCACGGACCAAACGGCGAAGACGGTACGGTGCAAGGGTTGCTGAAATTAATGCAAATTCCGTTTGTGGGTTCCGGGGTTTTAGCTTCGGCGATGGGAATGGATAAAATTGCGATGAAAATGGCCTTTGCTCACGCAGGTTTGCCGCAGGTAAAATACATCGCGGTTAATCGTTCGGAAATCTGGTCTAATCCTTGTGTTTTCCCGAAACTGTGCGACAAAATTGAGGAAACTTTGGGCTATCCTTGCTTTGTGAAGCCTGCTAATTTGGGTTCGTCGGTGGGAATTTCTAAAGTGCGATCGCGCGCCGAATTAGAAGCTGCTCTCGACAGTGCTGCTAGTTACGATCGCCGGATAATTGTGGAAGCTGGTGTAGTTGCTAGAGAATTAGAATGTGCGGTTTTGGGTAATGACAATCCCCAAGCTTCCACGGTGGGAGAAATTAGTTTTAGCAGCGATTTTTATGATTACGAAACTAAGTATACCCAAGGGCAAGCTGATTTGTCAATTCCGGCCCAGGTAAGTAGTGCCATCATTTCAAAAATTAAAGAAATGGCCGTGCAAGCATTTTTAGCAGTAGACGGAGCTGGTCTAGGCAGAGTAGACTTTTTTTACGTTGAATCTACAGGAGAAGTTTTGATTAATGAAATCAACACCTTTCCCGGCTTCACTGCTACCAGTATGTATCCCCAACTTTGGGAAGCTTCGGGTATTTCTTTCTCGGAATTAGTAGACCGTTTAATTCAATTAGCTCTCTGAGCGCCACGGCGAGAAATCTTGAATCGCGAACCTTAAACGGTAAACTACCAAGATCCAAAAATAAATTATTCCGCAGGTTATATATCCTTACCTGCGGAAACGAGATAAGATTGTTGTGGGAGCAGGTTTTGGTATACAACCAAATTTTCGCTGCCAGCTCAACAACTGGGAATTTTCCATTTGGCAGGTATGAGTAAATGAGAGCGACAAACATTAGGGTTCAACTTAACTCTAGAATCTCAGGTTTTAAATCCCTTAACTTAAATGAGACCTTTCACTAAATTACCGCATTGGTGGATTTATGGACTGTTATTTCCCCTAGCGATACTCAACTGCTGGTTAGCCCTCCTAGTCTTTGAATATTTTCGCGCCCTGATTACTGTTTTAGTCATCGCTACAGTGCTGTCTTTTTTGCTAGATTACCCAGTCCGGTTTCTGTCGAGTTATGGCATGAAGCGCGATCGGGCAGTTTTGTCAGTATTATTTGTTACTTTATTCGTACTGGTGGTTTTAGGTCTGACTCTGGCTCCGATTCTACTAACTCAACTCACCGAACTTGCAACCAGACTACCGACTTGGATAGTTTCTGGTACCGAACAGATTGAAGCGTTCAACAAGTGGGCAGAAAATCGTAATTTACGCATAGATGTTAGTGGTTTGACTACTCAATTGAGCGATCGACTTTCGGCTCAATTGCAGTCTCTAACCGGGGAAATTTTGAAATTTGGCTTAGGCGCGGCAGACAGTCTATTGAACTTTCTCCTCACAATAGTTCTGACATTTTACTTGCTGTTGCATGGCGATAAAGTTTGGGAAGGCTTGTTTAAATGGTTGCCCTCCAAGCTGAGTCTCCAATTGCGAGAATTGCTACCGCGAAGCTTTCACAACTACTTCGTTGGACAGGCAACTTTAGCAAGTTTGATGGGACTTTCCATGACGGTTGCTTTTTTAATTTTGCGAGTTCCCTTCGGCCTATTGTTTGGTTTGGGCGTGGGTGTAATGACTCTAATTCCTTTTGGAGCACCTTTTAGTATTTGCATGGTTAGTTTGCTAATCACACTTAACAACTTTTGGCTGGGAGTGACAGTTTTGGCCGTGGCTACAGTCATCGATCAATTAATTGAAAATGCAGTAGCCCCTAGGCTGATGGGCAGTTTTATTGGTCTCAATCCCGTCTGGATTTTAGTTTCGCTCCTGGTGGGAATCAAGGTGGGTGGAGTAGTTGGTTTGTTGGTGGCTGTGCCGATGGCTGGTTTTATTAAGAATGCTGTTGATGCTGTGGAACATTCCAGAAACCTCTCGAAAGAAAGTAATGCGGGAGTTTTTGTTGAGTCTGCCGATCGATAAACTGGCTAATTTCGTTGTCAAAAGTGTGAAAAATTCCTGGCGAATGCGGAATCTCCACGTCAGGGGCCGTAGTTTTGATTGTTGAAGCATCAGCCAATTAGCCAGTGCTGCCTGAGTTCGGCTCCAAATCTCCGCCACCGGTGGAAACCAAAGTTGACCATACCTAGCACGGTTTCTACCCCAAGGTGTAGGGTAAATCCCCCAAACAAACAGAGGTAAGAAATGCTTCAATTTAAGTTATATCGTTTCCGGCTGCATCGGAATGATTTAACCTTACTAGAACGCAGAGAACACAGAGGGAGATAAGAGAGATGAATAATTCCGATGTTACCGGATTTGATATTAAAGCTTCTTTCGTTTGATAGCAACCTTATCGATGTCTCCCGAATTTTTTCCTGGGTCTAACCATTGATTATCTTGCTTCTGCCATAACTTAATTTAGTAGGTACTACCAATGAAAAACCCTAATTATAATTACCGCTCTGATTCCAATCAAATCAATATTACCGAAACCCAAAATATGCCTAATCAAACTCAGCATCATCGCCGTTTGTCTTTACCGAAAAAACTGGCTTTTTTATCTTTGATTTTGATCGGTTCCACGGCTACTGTTGGGTGCAATGCCCTAACTTCCCAAGTGCCGGGGAGTTCTAATGCTATCAAAGGTGAAACCAGTCCAGCGCCAATTGCAGCAGTTCCTGTTAATATACTGCCCTCTCAAGACTCTAATTTTGTGACAAAAGTAGTGCAGCAAGTCGGCCCAGCAGTGGTACGGATTAATTCCTCTCGCACAGTGAAGAGCCAACAACCTGATGTTTTAGAAGACCCATTTTTCCGTCGTTTCTTTGGCTCAGAATCTCCGAGTGCGCCACAAAATCGGGTCGAACGGGGTTCAGGTTCGGGTTTTGTTTTTGGTTCCGATGGTCGCATTTTGACTAACGCTCACGTTGTTGATGGTGCGGATACGGTGACGGTAAAACTGAAAGATGGTCGGGAATTTGTCGGCAAAGTTTTAGGTATAGATACAGTGACAGATGTGGCTGTTGTTAAAATTGAAGCTAACAATTTGCCTGTGGTTAGTTTGGGTAAATCGGAAGAGTTGCAGCCTGGTGAATGGGCGATCGCGATCGGCAATCCCCTCGGTTTGGACAATACTGTAACGGTGGGGATTATTAGCGCTACAGGTCGTTCTAGCTCGGATGTGGGTGTTCCCGACAAGCGCGTCAGCTTTATTCAAACTGATGCTGCGATTAATCCTGGTAATTCCGGCGGCCCATTGCTAAACCAACGCGGTCAAGTTATTGGCATGAATACGGCGATTATTCAAGGTGCTCAGGGATTGGGTTTTGCTATTCCGATCGATCGAGCACAACAAATTGCCGAGGAGTTAGCAACAACAGGTAAAGCCGAACATCCTTATCTGGGCGTTCGGATGTTGAGTATTACTCCCGAAGTCAAGGCCGAATTTAATAAAAATCCCAACACTAAATTGAGGCTGACGGAAGATAAAGGTGTGTTAGTTTTGGGAATTGTGAAAGATTCTCCGGCGGCACAAGCTGGTGTTCGCGTTGCTGATGTGATCAAAAAAATTAATGGTCAAGAAGTCAGCGATGCTGGTAGCGTACAGCAAATTGTGGAGAAAAGTAAGGTTGGTAGCGATATGCAGCTTGAGTTGAGTCGTGGCGGACAAGCTGTGACTGTGGCTGTTAAATCTGGTGCTTTTCCAGCGAATCAGAAGCAGCAGTAGCATCTAAAAAATAGGACACCCAGAACCCCGACTTCTTGAAGAAGTCGGGGATCTAATCGTTCCACCCGTGCGTAAGTCTTCAAAGAAACCGGGTTTTTTACCACATCTGCGCGCCACAACGAAGTATTCTCAAAAAAACCCGGTTTCTGAACCCCCATGCGTAAGTCCTATTGGTATAATTGACAAGTATTTATATTTGTTATTAAGAGGTAGAAACATGGCTCATATTAATCGGCGGCGTCCTGAGAATATTAGTGGTAATTTTTATGTAGACAGTACCTGCATTAGCTGCGATACTTGTCGGTGGATGGCCCCGGAAGTATTTGTGGAAGTGGGAGAACAATCGGCGGTTTACCATCAGCCAACTAACGAGACTGAAGAAAGGCGATCGCTCGCAGCTCTTTTGTCTTGTCCCACAAGTTCGATCGGCACTGTTGACAAACCAAAAAATATCAAGGAAGTTCAGCAACATTTGCCAGCACTCGTAGCAGAAAATATCTACCACTGTGGCTACCATTCCGAGAAATCCTACGGTGCTGCTAGCTATTTAATTGTCCGCCCAGAGGGCAATATTTTGGTCGATTCTCCTCGTTTTGTGCCGCCGCTAGTTAAAAATATCGAAGCAATGGGGGGGATTCGCTATCTGTACTTGACTCACCGGGATGATGTGGCAGATCATCAACAATACCGAGACCATTTTGGGTGCGATCGCATTTTGCATAGTGACGAAGTTAATGCGGGTACTCGCAGTGTAGAAATTCAATTGTCTGGGAACGAACCGCATCAAATAGCAGATGATTTGTTGATTATTGCAGTACCTGGTCACACGAAAGGTCACACAGTTTTACTTTATAATAACAAGTTTTTGTTTAGTGGCGATCATCTCGCTTGGTCAGAAAGTTTGCAGCATTTGATTGGATTTCGCCAAGTCTGTTGGTATTCTTGGGAAGCACAAATCAAATCCATGCAGAATTTGGCTAATTATGACTTTGAATGGGTGTTACCTGGGCACGGTCGCAGGTATCATGCTGAGGTGGAAACTATGCGAGAGCAAATGCAGCAGTGTATTGCTTGGATGCTCGATGCTTGACAGGAGAAAGAATACATCATGACTAAACCTGACACACTAAGATCGAGTTGTAGAGTGCGTCAGGTGAATTTCGGGAAGTCTATTTCGCGACTGATTTTAGCCGATCGCCCAAACGGGATTTTTGGGTCCACATTTTAAGCTACTAAAAAAGCCGCACACTCCACATGAGAAGTCTGAGGAAAGAAATCAGCCGGCTGCACCCGCACCAATTTATAATCCCCATTTTCACACAAAATTTTCAAGTCGCGAGCCAAAGTAGCCGGCTTGCAGCTAATATAAACAATCCGACTCGGTTTAATTTGCTTAATAGTTTCTAAAACCGAGCGATCGCACCCCTTACGCGGCGGATCTAACAACACAATATCCGGCACAACATCCAACTGTGGCAGTAACTTTTCCACAGTTCCCACCTTAAATGTCACATTTGTCAAGCCATTTAATTCAGCATTTAAATCTGCTTGGGCGATCGCCTCAGCTTGCACTTCCAAACCTACAGCTTTTTGCACTTGTTTCGCCAGCGGCAAGGTAAAAGTACCAATCCCGCAATAAGCATCAACCAAAACCTCATTTCCCTGCAAATTTAATTCCGCTACAATCGCCTGCAACAAACCCTCAGCCGCCTCTGTATTCACCTGAAAAAAAGTATCCGCCCTTAACTGAAACTCCAAACCAGCAAACTCTTCTCGCAGATAAGCACGACCGGCAATACAGCGAGTTTCCGCACCAAAAATCACATTAGTTTTAGCAGAATTGATATTCAAACAAACACCAGTAAGTTCAGGATAGCGCTTCAACCAATCAGAGGCTTGGGCTTCCAATCCGGGCAAATCTCCTGTCCGAACGATTAAAGTTAGTAGCATCTCGCCGGTGCGTCGTCCAATTCGCAAAGATAAGTGACGCAATTCTCCTGTATGCTGCTTTTCATCATACACAGGCCAATCTCGCCAGTGTATGTCTTCTTTCACGTCTTTTAATAAAGGATTTAGCCTGGGGTCTTGGACTGGACACTGATTCAAATTAACTAATTTGTGAGTGTTTTTTTGATAGTAACCCGCTTGAACTTGACCTGTGACAGATATGCCTAAAGGATAGGTTGCTTTGTTGCGGTATCCCAAAAATTGGGGGAAATTATCTATTTTTCCGGCTAAAATTTCATCTACTCGCAAATCGCTAAAGCCGCCAATGCGTTCTAAAGCTTGAATGACTTGATTTTGTTTAGCTGTAAGCTGATAATCATAATCTACGTGCTGCCACTGACAGCCACCGCACTTGTCTGCGACAATACAGTTGGGTCGGATGCGGTGTTCCGATGCTTCCAGAAGCGTGTCCAGCTTACCTGTAGCATAGGTGGATTTGACTTGCATGAGGCGGACAAGAACTCGATCGCCCGGAACAGTGTCAGCCACAAACACCACAAGCTGACCAAAACGGCCAACTCCGTCGCCGGTATCTGCCAAGTCAGTAATCTCTATTTCAATCAGTTGACCTTGCTGGCAAGGGTTTACCGATTTCGATTTGGGTATGGGGAATTTAGATTGGTTCATTAATATTGTTCTGAATGCTTTAAGGTTGAAGCATTTTAAATCTATTATCCCATCAAAATAGGACTTAGGCAAAAAAAAGTTTTTGAGTAATAGGTAATAGGTAATTGGCAATTGGTAATTGATAATAAATATCTCCCATAATTAAAGCGCAACCTTTCAGTCAGGTTGCGCTTTTTTTTAAGAAACTAATAGTCCCCTCTAATTAGTGAGCAGAACCGTTACCATGATACTTGTCGCTGTCGTAGAATCCGTTTTTTGTGCCGAAGAATAAACAGCACACGGTGAAAACGGCTGTCAAGACTGCTAAAACTAACTTAACGTCCATAATTTACCTTCTTTGGTTCAGTGAGTGGAAATACTCAAATTGTAGAGTCTTTTTGGCTAGCGCGACCATCTACTAGGGTAGCGCCAGATTTACTTGGCTGTAGTCTGGTGCGAAAGTTTCCTGACGGGGAGACGATTCGGGCCATGATTGTGGAAACGGAAGCCTATGGGCCATTCGATCCTGCTTGTCACGCTTACACGGGCCGAACTCCTCGCAACGAGGCGATGTTCGGCCCTGCGGGGAGGATTTATGTTTACCGAAAAAAGGGGTCTAAAGCCCCGTCACTTCGGCGAAGCTCACTTCGGCGAAGCTCAGTGCATCGCCTTCGCTTGACGGCTTTGTAAAGCTTTGCAAACCTCAAGGAAATATTATATCAATTGAAGCAATATAAGTTAGGAGGTAAAACCATGCTAGTTTTTGAGTTTAAAGCCTACGGGAAATCCGATCAGTTCTCTGCGGTAGATGAAGCAATTCGGACAGCGCAATTTGTCCGAAATAGCTGTATTCGGCTGTGGATGGATAATCAAAAGATTGGGCAATACGACTTGCAGAAATACTGTGCCGTACTGGCTCATGAATTCCCGTTTGCATCAGAACTCAACTCAATGGCCAGACAAGCTAGTGCCGAAAGGGCATGGTCTGCCATCTCTCGATTTTACGACAACTGTAAAAAGAAAACTCCCGGCAAAAAAGGGTATCCGCAGTTTCAAAAAGACTGTCGTTCTGTCGAGTATAAAACTAGCGGATGGAAACTCGCTGAAAATAGAAAGTCTATCACCTTTAGCGACAAAAAAGGGATAGGCAAGCTTAGACTAAAAGGTACTCGCGACCTGCATTTTTATCAAATTAGCCAAATCAAACGGGTGAGATTGGTAAAAAGGGCTACGGGAGTATACGTTCAGTTTTGTATTGACGTTGACAGGAAGGAGAATACTGAACCAACAGGCAAGACTGTGGGTTTAGACATGGGATTGAAGGAATATTACACCGATTCAAACGGAGTAATGGTTGAAAATCCCAAGTTCCTCAGAGCAGGTGAAAAGGTTCTGAAGCGGTGTCAGCGTCGCTTATCAAGGAAGGTAAAAGGTTCAAAAAATAGAGGCAAGGCTAGGCAGATTTTAGGTAAACGCCATCTCAAAATAAGTAGGCAGCGTAAAGACCATGCTGTGAAATTAGCACGGTGCGTAGTTCAGTCTAACGACTTCATAGCCTACGAAAATTTGAGAATTAAAAATATGGTAAAAAATCAATGTCTAGCTAAGTCGATTAACGACGCTTCTTGGTATCAGTTCCGTGTCTGGCTTGAATATTTTGGTAAAGTATTTGAGAGAGTCACGGTGGCTGTCAACCCAGCATATACCAGCCAAGAATGCTATAGCTGCGGTGAAATTGTGAAAAAAACTCTATCCACAAGAACTCATATTTGTAAATGTGGTTGTGCGATGGATAGAGATGAAAACGCAGCTAGAAACATCCTAAGTCGAGGATTGGGTACGGTAGGGCATACCGGAACCTTTGCACTTGATGCAAGCAACGCTTTAGGAGAATTAACCTCTACTTTGGTTGGAGAAATCCAGTCGCAAGCAAGTTGACTCGTAGATTAAAGAATCAAGAGTGCGTTCACGCGCCCAGAGTGTCAAGGGATGTATCATTGCTTGAATGTCGTAACGGATGCAGACGGAGTTGCTAGCGCTGTGTTAATTAGAGCTTTACAGCTAGATGCAGTTCCCCAAAGATTCTCCCATCTCCCCGAAAAGGTGCGATCGCGCCTCGCCTCTGGGCCTGGCAAACTGTGTAAGGTACTTGAGATCGATCGAACTTGGAATGGTTTAGCTTTGGGTACGGGGGAAGCGCTGCGGCTGGAACACCGGAGTGAGGAATTTCAGCAGGCGATCGAGTCAGGTACGATTAATATCGTGCAAACTACGCGGATTGGGATTTCTCAAGGAATGGATTTACCTTGGCGTTGGTATCTAGGGAACTATCCGGCCGTGTCTAAATTCTAGTAATCTCAAAATGTCAGTGTAAATTTTGTCACTTATCTCAATCAAATTATGGCTTACTCTTCTGAAAATCCGATCGTACAACTCAAGAAATGCCTAACGCTAGCCCAGGATGTTAGCAGTCACGCCGAAGCAAACCGAGCCTTCGAGCAATTATGTGGGATTATCGATGCTGAAAACCCAATGGCGGCGCAACTTTTGGAGATGTTATGGCAAGAGGCGATTATAGCTAGGCGATCGGCTTTATTTTGGCAACAAATGAGCGATGTTGAGAAAGATATGGCGAATAAAATGATGGAAAATATGACGCAGATGCGGCAGAATTATTTGCGGTTGATGCAGGAAATGTAAGATTGGGGAATGGGGCATCGGGCATGGGGCATGGGGAAATCGAGACTCAACTCTGACGGAGTGAAAATCCCGTCAGCTTGAGCACCTTTTCCCCTATTTTTTCTAGCTGAGCGAGGAATCAAGGGGTAAAAATAGATTGTCTTCGATGTGCGATCGGACTTCAGGTGAGACGTTACAACCACTGTTTAGGCATTCCATCAAAAACTTATTAGCCTGATAATACTTAACAAGCAATTCTTTTTGCGATTCTGTGAACTGCCAATCCTGACCGATATCACGATACTGAATTATCACATCTCTTAAGTTTTTAGTCCACTCTAAACCATTGTTTAGCCACCATTCCCTAAATATCTCTATATTTGAAATAGGTAAGTAATTTTTAAACTCTTCAATTGCTTCATTAAACTCAGAATTAGTATTTTGTTTTAGGAACTCATCGAGAGTTTTAGTGATAGCATTGAGAATAAGATCGGAATTGATAATATTAATGGCTGTATTGGTAGCAATCGCTCTACTAATAGCAATAGCACTTATATAGTCGATAGCAATGTCTAGGTCAGTTCTAGTGTTGATATCAATATCCAAGCCAGTGGCAATAGTGTTAGTGGTAGTAACCTCAATAAGGCTACCAATAGCGCCGCCAACAGCACAGTCTGGGTCGCTGGCCATAGCAATAGCGCGAGCGCGGGTAAGGTAAAAAAGACGAACGGCTGCTGGTTTGTAAGAAACATTCACTGAATTCGATTTTTTACTTACCCACCTGAGAAATGCCTGGAGTTTTTTATCAGTAGTGATGAGCATATCAACTTGTTGCTTCATTAATTGAAATAAACTATCTGCTGCAGACAATTTATTAGAAGCCTCCAAAAATACTTGTCGCCACCGTGGTTCAGTTATATGAAGGACGAGTTGCTGACAACCCTGTTGAGAGCTTACCAATTCTTCGGCACTCAAATACTCTTGAAAGATTTGATGAGAAAAAGAGGATTTTTTCCAGGTTCTTTTTACCAATAAGTCAGAGACAAGTTCAATATCAGTTAAATCATCTGAAGGAGAGAATGCGATCAATTTCTTACCATCAACGGCATCAAATACCTGTATTTTGTATCCAATTTGTTCTAACCATTCAGGAATATCCCGCCAATTTTTTAGCGTCTTGGGTTGTCGTTTTGTCAGTTGTTCTACATACCGATATATTGTCTTGCAGAGGTCAGCTTCCACTCCTCTAGAATTTTTATATAGCTTTTCAGATATTTCAGCAGGACTATAACCACACAGTAATCCACGCAGATGTTTCTTTTCTATCTCTGTGAGTTCCCGTCTCATGTGAGGCGCAAACTCTCGCTTGGCAACAGCTAAGTCTTTGTATAACTTTTGCAGATCCCAATTAGTTGCGGCTTCGGCAAATAAGTCTTCGGATGAATCTGGAGTGCGTACCATCATTACCACACGATCGAGTCCCTAACAGATAATCCTAACAAATTTCCTAACCTTTGTTTGGAAGCAACTAGGTATGGGAGTGTAAAGCTATATATGTAGTGATTCAAAAGTCTAAAAGATATGACCAGACAGCAATCCAACCATCAGCAACTATCTCTTTGCATAGACAAGCCAATCTCCACTTTGATCAAAGACCTCAAAGTGTCTCGTCATCCACTCGTTATGGATGCTACCAACAAACTTGAAGAAGCCCTACGCCTCTTGCAATATATCCAGGATGCTGGAGTAGTCAAATCGACGACAACAAAAACAGCTATTTACGAACTCCTGACCAAAGTTTAACGAAACTCACGTCATCTAGTGGGTGTGCATCTTGCTAGCCTCACTTTACACATGACTTATGCAGGAACACTATATATAGTGTTCCTGCATAAATACGAACGCTAATAATTGATCCAAGCTATTTGCCCGATCGCAATTACCAACTTTTCCTACTTCATTAAAGCAGCGCCCCGATTATAAAGTTCCCGCGCGTAATCAGTCCAAGTTCCCTGTCCCCAATAGCGGAAACAGCTTGTTTGCACCAACAAGTTGTAAAGCAAAGCTTGTTGGTATTCAAACTGCTTGGTAACGGCCGCATCTTGCTGCACCAGCGCGTCGTACTTTTGGTGAAATGCGGCGCTGAGTTGATTCATCGGTTCCAAGACGTTTTCGTAGCCTTTCACCCAACTCAAATCGTTAGTCCAAGAAGCACCATCCATGTGAAAATTATGGTCTGTTTGCTTGATTTGGTCGATCGCACTTTCCACCTTTTCCGGTGTCGCACTATCAGCATCGACTAATTGCCAGATTTTGTGCTGGTTAACCCCTTGACAAATCGGATAATCATCAGGATTAACCCCCGCCGCCTCAATTATCTCCAAATATTCAGTACCGTTTAAACCGACAACACCAGATTTTCCGCCACCTTGTTCCCGGTTTTCGTACCAAGCTTTCATAAAAGCACTGGGGAATTCATTCATCATCACGCCGCCATTTTCGCCATCAGCAATCTGAGTGACTAAAGAAGGAATTGTAATATTGCCAATTTGCTGTTTGTTGCGTCCTTTTGCTTCGTAATAAGGCTGCATTTGACCGACCAATTTTGTATCAGAACCTTGAGTTTTAATCAAAGCTGTAATACTGATGGTTTCGCCGCGAGAATTGCGCGCCATCAAACGATTAGGAATGTATTTTTGGTCTTGGGACAATCCCGAACCATCAATGTTTTCGACAGAATGTTCCTGCACCATCAGCCAGCGGTAGCCGCATTCTTTCAAAGCTTTGATGTATTCATAAAGCGTGTCAGGATGATTTGGAAAGTGCATTTCTGGAGGCGAAAAACCTTTGACGCGCTTGAGGGCATCTATGCCAAAAATAGATGCAAAATGATGTTGCCATGCTTGAATTTGGAGTTTGATGTCGGGAATTGGAGTTGAAGGAATGACGGCATGACTCCACATTGTCCCCAGCCATTCTACGTGAGGTTGATATTGAGGTTCGCAGGTAATTCGCTTGAGATTGTCGAAGATATCGTCGCGTCCCATTTGGCGCAATCCCCACAACAAATTGCCGGAATAGTCCAGCATAATTCGCGGATTGCAACCTTCAGCAATCAGTTGGGGAATGAATTCTCCCATGCGGGAATAGCACCAAGCAAAGACTCCGGCGTTGTGATTATCTCCTTGGTTGGGATTTTCAAACATATTCTGGAGATTGCAGATTAGTTCGCCGTTTGCACCAGCCGGAATGGTGGGTTGGTGCATATGGAGGGCGCAGGCGAATCCGGCTTGAATGTTTTCGAGGCGGAGGTTTGTCGTAGGTAGAAAGACTGGTTCATTGCTATTGACTGCGGCGCTAATTTCTGCTTCGGAGCCGCAAATATTCGGTAATCCTGAGTTGATTTCGTTTAAAATGGGTGAATTGAGAGATTGTGCGATCGCAGGCATAAAACTTTCCTCAATAATTGTGGAGCGGTACTGTCTGCTATTGCTAATACCAATTTAATGTGAAGTTGCATATATCTCGATCCCCCTAAATCCCCACCCCCCCCTAGCCCCCCCCAAGGGGGGAAGGGGGGGGACTTTGAGAAGAATCTTGTCCCCCCCTTATTAAGGGGGGCTAGGGGGGATCTGATTCTATGCAGCCTCATAAAAAAATGGTATAAAATAGCTGTAAAATTTAAGAGTAGCAGAATATGTGTACAAAATGGCAGACTTAAATAAGTATCGAAACTGTATTAGGCAATTGCTTACAGAACACGCCAAATTTGTTTCATCAAATGATGAGATTGAAGCTCAAATTATTGCTGATGTGGAGGGCGATCATTATCAATTGCTTTACATTGGATGGCAAAACAAGCAGCGAATTTTTGGGCCTGTGATGCACTTTGATATTAAAGATAACAAGATTTGGATTCAGTGGAACAGCACGGAGGACGAGGTTGGCGAACAGTTATCCGCAATGGGTATACCAAAGGATGATATTGTTGTTGGGTTTCATCCACCTTATATTCGGAAGTTGACTGACTATGCAGTAAGTTAGAAGTTTGTCTTGTAGGATTAATGTTTAAATGTGGAACAGTCTAACTAACCTGCGACTGCTGTCGCCGTCCATACCAGCCCTTGTCAAAGTAATGGTTTTTTTCTTAACTTGGACTTGTCTATGGTTGCCGATCGCCATTATGGTCGCGATCGCCCTGAAATGGCAACCACCCCAACCCTTGGGAAACAAAAAACTACCATTAGTAGCCTCCCTCTACCTCCTAGTCCCCTTCATTTTATGGGCGACAACCTGGATAGAAAGCGTGTCCTTTGCCGAGTGGGGTTTGTTTTGGCAACCCACCACCTTAATCTCTGCACTCCTAGGATTAGGATTAGGAGTAGTCAGCTTAGCCATTTTATTTGGGTTACAATTAACCTGGGGTTGGCTCGAACTAAAAAGTAGCGAAGTTGAAAGCAAAACCAGCGAAAAAATCCTTAATCCTTGGGCTTCTATCCTCAATCCTTCTACTCTCCTGATTTTGTTGTTAGCACTGTGGATTAGTGCCACAGAAGAGTTAATATTTCGTGGCTGTTTGCCAAATTTACTGCAACAAGATTACTCAATAATCATAGCAGCAGCGATCGCCAGTTTCATTTTCGCGATCGCCCACCTGATCTGGGCTCCTAAAGAAACCGTACCCCAACTTCCTGGGTTGTGGCTGATGGGGATGGTTTTAGCCCTAGCCCGCGCCGTAGATAATGGTAGTTTAGGTATGGCGATCGGACTCCATGCAGGCTGGATTTGGGGGATAACCATCGTCGATACAGCTCAACTAATTAAGCCTAGCCAAAGGGTTCCTGAATGGATTACAGGAATAGCCGAAAAACCCCTAGCTGGTGCGGCCGGAATTATGTTATTACTAACAACAGGAACTGTACTATTTCTGATGGAAAAAGGAATCGGCTAGGATTTATGGCAAATTTGGTTGGATCGGAATGATTTAACCACAGAGGGCGACCCCCCCCTGCCCCCCCCCAAGGGGGGAAAGAGGAAGATAAGAGGGAGAAACTGGGTTTTTGTAAATCTGCTGAAATCTGCGGTTAAATCATTCCAGATTAATCTAAAAGGCGATCGATGGTAACTATCGAAACTGGCCGCAAGGAATCGAAACGAGTCAAATTTACTCCCTGCAAAGAACGCGATAACTGCACTTGCACAATGCGATAACTCCAGTGGGGTTCCCGACGCACTCGATCGCCCATCCAGCTCAACACAGTAGCAATATCTTCCAAAACATCCAAAACTAGCACGATGGAACCCCCAGGGAGCAGCCGCAGGGCGCAAACACCCAAAATTTTAGTCAATCCTGGGCCACTACAGCCAATAAAAATTCGGTGCGGAGGACGTAAGCGGTGCAAGATTTCCGGGGCGGTACCGTGAATCGAGAGCAGATTTTGCAGCCGAAAACGGGTGCAGTTGAATTCGATCGCAGAGGTACCAGAAACTGTTTGTTCGATCGCATAAACCTGAGACTGGGGGAATAAGCGAGCAATTTCGATCGACACAGCACCATTCCCAGCACCCACATCCCAAACCACTTGTTCTCGTTGCAAAGCCAATTGCGCCAATACTAACACCCGCACTTCCCGTTCTACCGTTAAACCAGGGCGATCGCCACAACCAATAAAAGCCCCATCCGGTATACCCAACAAAGGCAACTTTTCCAAATCCAAAGATGCCGCCTCCATCTGGCACTCCCGCAGCATCACCACCACACTCAGGGGTGCAAAAGACTCTTCCAGCAAAGCTGACAGAGGTCTCGGCCCCACCCGCTCGTCCGCAGACCCCAAATTTTCACAAACCCAAAATTCGTAGCGTGTAGGCAAATCTAGAGCTTGCACCAAATTTGCGAGTGCAGCCGGAGTGTGAATTTCATCCACTAGCGCCGCAATCTTCTCGACACCGAGTTTAAGTTTTGCCGTCAATTCCTCAAAATAAAGTCCCTGGGAACCCACAAAGTGTGCATCTTGCCAAGGAATTTTCAAGCGATTAAAAGCCAACTGCACGCAACTGACGTGGGGGTGAAAAATCAATTTTGCTGCTGGTAATTGAGCAATTAACAACTTTCCCCAGCCGTAAAACAGGGGGTCGCCCGCTACCAAAATTACAATGACTTGAGGCGAGGGGGGCGAAAAAGTCTCTGCATTTGGCTCTAAATTCGTATTTAATGCCAGCCAACGCCTAATTTCTAGAATTACGGTGTTTAAATCTTGTAACACCCAGCGCTCGCAGGATTCCTGGGGAAAATAACTTAAATGGCGATCGCTCCCTACTAGCAGAGCGGCCATTTCTATAACCTGCCGTGCCGATGCACTAAGCCCAGCAGCTCCATCTAAACCGATACCAACTACGTGTACTGTCACTTTTTCAGCAAAAATCAAAAAACTAGACTAGCTAATTTTTCCTGATTAATTATATTTTTGTACTGCAATTTGTTACCAAGCCCAAATAATTAAACCATTTAAGGGGCAATGGGGAGAATGGGAGAGGGGGAAAATCAACCCTCTCCCTTCCTTCCCCGTTGGTTAAAACTCAAAAACAGGCCAGTCTGGTTCCCGATAATAGCGATTCATGTCGTCAAACTTCCGCAGTTCGGCTCGGTGTACGGATAGTTCTTGCGGCGTATCCAGCCATTGATCGTTTAACTCCGACAGCAAAGCACACAGGCGATCGCGGTCTAGGTTGGGCCCGGTGTCCCCGAAATAGCCCAGGGTAATGTGTGCTGTAAAGTGATATTGCTGTTCAATTCCCAAACCAATTAAATCGGGATTTTGATAGATCGATCGACGCAACTCTAGAATTTGCTTGTAAGAGTTTTCGTCCGTCGGTGCCACACACACACCTACAGCTCTCGTCATCACCATAAAACCCAGCACTATCCAGCGAAGGGGAGTACCGCCAGCCCGGACTGGTTTTGAGGTTGCAAAACCATCGGCCATGCGCGATCGTAGTTGCGCCTCAAATTCAGGATTTTTATCGGAGGCATCTTGAAAAGCACTGCTCCAAATCAAATCTGCCACCGTTACATGGAAGCTATCGGGAGGTAGTGGGATCAAGGAACCCGGATGAAGTTCCTGCAATAGCCGTTGTTGACAAGAGTGCAAGTTCTCATAGAGTGCTGCATTTTCTGCATCTTCTCCGGCTGGTGGCGTAATCAGCGAATAGCCGGGAAAAGGCACTGCAACTTTGACACCAGTTTCGTCCAATTTAAACTTGGGAGATTCCTGGATGTGCTCTACTTGGGACTTGTAGGAGTCCAGCAGCGTCAATCGCGCTACCCTATTTACATAAGCTTGATAAGTATCGTCCAATCTCCATTTCCTCGTGCTAATTAATAGCTTTGGGCACTTACCCGACTTGAAAACTGTTAGGACTTGCGCGCCCAGAGCGAAAAATCTATGTTTGAGATTCCTTCGTACTGTTGAGTGTGACAGAATTTGTCACGATCGCACAAATCCTAACTTTTAAATTCTAGATTTTCGACAATAGTGCAAGATGTAAAAATTATCGAATAGAATCTTTAACTATTCCCAACAAAGTTTATATAATACACCATTCTGGGGTGGCTTTATGCTAGAAATGCAAATTTACCTTTTTTGGGGAGAAGACGAGTTTGCGATGGGGCAAGCTGTGACCAGTTTACGCCAAAGTGCCGTCGATCCCAACTGGGCTAGTTTTAACTATGACAAGATTATGGCCGATCGCGCCGAGGCTGTCCTTGAAGGACTCGATCGAGCTTTGACCCCACCCTTTGGTACCGGTAGCCGTTTTGTCTGGCTGGCCAATACCACTGTCACCCAACAATGTTCTCCAGAACTTTTAGCCCAATTGGAACGGACTCTCCCAGTGATTCCCGACTCCAGTGTACTGCTGCTGACATCGGTCAAAAAACCCGACAGTAGGCTCAAGTCTACCAAGTTACTGGTCAAGTCTGCCCAAGTGCGAGAATTTTCACCGATTCCGCCTTGGAATGACAAAGAATTAGCCCAGCGGGTGCGTCAAGTCGCCGCCGAAATGAAGGTGAAGTTGACCACCACGGCGATCGAATTTTTGGCAGAATCGATCGGTAGCGACACTCGACAGTTATACAGCGAACTCGAAAAATTGCGACTATTTGCCGGGAACCGCAGTCAACCTTTGACCCCGGAAGATGTGGGCAAATTGGTCAACTCTCACGCCCAGAATACTTTCCAGCTAGCCGATGCAATTCGCCAAGGACATACGGAGGAAGCTTTAGATTTATTGGCGGGTTTAACCGGGCGCAACGAGTCTGGATTAAGGATTGTGGCGGGATTGACCAGTAAGTTTCGCCTGTGGCTGTGGGTCAAGGCGATGATTGCATCGGGCGATCGGGATGATAAAATTGCTCAAGCTCTAGACCTCGGAAATCCCAAACGAGTATACTATTTTCGCCAAGAAGTCAAGAACGCCAGCTTAGAAAAACTACAAAAAACTTTACCTTTATTGCTAGAGTTGGAAGCATCTTTAAAGCGAGGGCGAGAAGAAAAATCCACCCTGCAAACCAAAGTTATAGAAATTTCCAGCTTGTTTCGCTAATTCCCCTTCCCGATTCGATGGCCGTGTAGCGCGCCGAATTTGATAGTAGAGTTAAAATTGCTCAATAAATGGTATCAAACAACCAGAGTAGAGCTAATGTGGTAAATAAATATTGTCGGCAGCCATAGCCGATAAATTAATATTACTTATTTGCTCTCCATCCCCAAAAGAGCGCCAGCCATGACACAACAGAACCCGCGGGAACTTCTCAAGCAGGGCGATCCACAAGCCATCGCATCTAGCATCAACCGTACACTCAAACCCAAAGGCATCAACGCCGAAGTGACGCGGGACAACGGCTGCCTCCACATAACTCTGGAGTCAGGCAAAGTACCGGATCAAATGGTATTGGTGGATTTCATCCGCACTGGGATGACCAAGTTGGGACTAGAATCTATTCACACTGTACAAGTTTACGGGCGTCGAATCGGTGACAGCTCGCCAACATGGGAAGAGGAAATAGAGCTAATGCCGGCATCGCCCATGCTTTATGAACATGAGACTTCTATGCCTCACGACTCCGTAGGTTTGGATGATGTCGAACGCGAAAGTGAAGACTATTATCAAGACGAAGAGTTCGATCGAGACGAAGACGACGAGGTAGAAGACGAGGTAGAGGAAACTCCGCCTCCCAAAAAGCAATTCCCCAAATGGGCAATACCTGTAGGGATATTAGTACCCGTGATGGCCCTGGCTGGGCTGTTCTTTACAGGAAATCTACCATTTTTGAGCGGTTCTACCTCCGAACCAACCTCCCCAGAAGTTGCTTCGCCATCCCCAACAGCTACCTCTAGTACACCCAAACCAGCCTCACCCTCTCCCAGCGCCTCTGACGGTGAGAAACCAGCAGCATCTCCAGCCCCCACAGCCATTCCCAATGCTGCTGCGAAGCCAGCAAGCCCAGCTCCGCTAGGAGCATCTCCTGCGCCCACAGCAGCCTCTGGTACCCCCAAGGCATCTCCTGCGCCCACAGCAGCCTCTGGTACCCCCAAGGCATCTCCTGCACCCGCAGCAGCCTCTGGTACACCCAAGGCATCTCCTGCACCCACAGCAGCCTCTGGTACACCCAAGGCATCTCCTGCACCCACAGCAGCCTCTGGTACACCCAAGGCATCTCCTGCACCCACAGCAGCCTCTGGTACACCCAAGGCAGCCTCTGGCACGCCTAAGTCTGACCCTTGGAGGGAAGCGGTTAATCAGGCTCAGAGTGCAGCAATTCTCGCGCAAACCGCTCAGTCTCAAACTGAGTGGATCGCCGTAGCCAACCAGTGGCAGAAAGCTGTCGATCTAATGAATGTGGTGCCCACAACTAGCCCCAATCATCAAAAGGCTCAGCAAAAAGCAGCAGAGTACAAGTCAAATCTGGTAGTTGCTAACCGCAGGGCTGCGGCAGCGCCTTAGAAGCTTGGAGTTTTGAGTTTTGAACTGCCTTGGACTAATTTCGGTTAATAATAATTCCGATGCTACCGGATTTGATATCACATCATCTTCGGTAGCTTAGTTGTTAGATTTACCAAAAAGTTGGGTCTAAAGCCCCGTCCTTATAGGACGGCTTTAATTATAAAAAGTGTAGAGACTTGTTAAGTATACAGACTTATGGGTAAAAATTTTAGCAAAAGTGATAAACTATTCTAATGATAGTTTTAGAGTTTAAGTTGAAGGGCAAAGCGAAACAGTATCGAATCATCGACGACATGATTCGGACGGCTCAATTTGTCCGAAACAAAACTCTAAGGTATTGGATAGACAATCAGGGAATTAAGTTAGTAGACCTGTACAAACAATGCGCCGTTGTGGCGAAAGAATTTGAATGGGCGGGCAAACTTAACTCAACAGCACGCCAAGCTTCGGCGGAACGTGCTATTTTTGCTATCCAACGTTTCTTCGCCAATTGCAAAGCCAAGAAGCCCGGAAAAAAGGGCTACCCGCAGTTCAAAAAGCACAGTCGTTCTGTAGAATACAAGACATCAGGATGGAAGCTTTCTGTCGACAAAAGATGCCTGACTTTCACAGACGGCTTTGCCGCTGGAACCTTTAGATTGCTCGGCAGTAGAGATTTGCATTTCTATGCGCCCGATGAGATTAAGCGAATCAGGGTAGTTCGTCGTGCTGACGGCTACTATGCCCAATTCTGCATCAATGTGGAACGTACAGAGAAGGTTGTGCTCACGGGTAAAGCTATTGGTATAGATGTGGGATTAAACCACTTCTATACTAACAGCGACGGTGAAACAGTTCCTAATCCTCGGTATCTCCGTAAAAGCGAAAAATCTCTGAAGAGATTGCAGAAGCGAGTTTCTCGGAAAAAGAAAGGCTCCAAAAGCCGGAAAAAGGCAATCAACAAGTTAGGAAGAAAGCACCTAAAGGTTAGTCGGCAGCGCAAAGACTTCGCCATTAAGACGGCGTTGTGTGTAGTGAAATCTAACGATTTTGTAGCCTACGAAGACCTTCAAGTGCGTAACATGGTTAAGAATCATAAACTCGCCAAGTCGATTAGTGATGCTGCGTGGTCACAATTTGCTCAATGGTTGGAGTATTTTGGAAAAGTGTACAGCAAAACAGTTATCGCTGTTCCACCACAATACACATCACAGAAATGTTCAAACTGTGGCGATATTGTTAAGAAAACTTTGTCAACCCGAACACATATTTGTGGTTGCGGAACGATACTAGATCGTGACCACAACGCCGCTTTGAATGTTTTAGCGAAGGGGCTAAAGCAAACAGGAATTATTTTAAATACGGTGGGACACACCGGAATTCACGCTGGGGGACAGACCGATCTCTACTCGCTGATGGCGACATCAACGAGCAAATCAACTGGATGATCCAAGAATCCCCTCGCCTTAAGGCAGGGGAGTGTCAATTTGAAAGCATAACCAAACTAAAAAAAATAAGTTTTATTACATTGTTTATTCAAATAAAATAGAGGTGATATATTTCGTGAGAAATACAAAAGATCTTTTATGGCTCAAACAATGATTTTACCGGGCACTTACGTTGAAGTGCGCCCCGAAGGCTTAATTGCGCCCAGTGGAGTTGCTACAGGGAATATTGGTATTGTTGGTACTGCCAGTAAGGGTACTGAGAATGAAGTAACATTACTCAGTAGTCTTTCGGAAGCTAAAGAAATTTTTGGTGAGAGCAATGAATGGCAAGGGGGAGATCGAGACGAACTAACTTTAGTTCGCGCCTTGGAATTGATTTATAAAAATGGCGGACAGACGGTTTATGCAGTGCGAACTTCGGGAGCAACCACTGATGCTTATCAAGAAAGTTTAGCACTATTAGAAAACAAAATTGTCAATATAGTTGTCCTAGCGGGGCAAGATGCTAACCAAGCTGGGATGGTAGATGCCCTCAAAGGACATTTGAACACTACTGCCGAAATTAAACGCGAAAGAATTGGAATTATTGGTAGTGGGTTTAAAAACGGTAAAGACGATTTAGAGCAAATTAGTGGCCACAATCTCAGCGACGATCAAGGTCGGCTGATCTTTACAGCACCCGGAATTTTGTTAACGGCTAAAGGCAAGCAACACAAACTTCCTGGGGGTTATTTAGCGGCTGCTATAGCTGGCTTAATTGCTTCTTTGAACGTGCAAGCTAGCCCCACTAATAAAACTCTGAGTATTGAAGGGATCACCACTGAGTTTAACAATGCTCAGCTAAAAGAACTGGTGCAAAAAAAAGTCTTGACGGTGGAAGCCCGCAGTGGATATCGAATCGTCAAAGGCATCACCACAGCCGATAGTCCTTGGAATCAAATCACCACGCGCCGCATTGTTGACTATGCAATTTATGGAGTGCGCTCCTCTTGCGATCCTTATATTGGCAAGCTGAATAACGATCGCGTGCGAGGAGCAATGAAAGCTACCTTGGATGCGTTTCTTACCAGTATGGTAGACAGCGAATCTCTGGTAAGTTATCAACTGGAAGTTTCGGCTACTCGCCGACAAGAAATTGCTGGGGAAGTTGCCGTGAAAATGATTCTGCAACCGACGTTCAGTATTGATTTTATTCAAGTGACAATGTATCTAGGATAAATCAAGGATACATCGATCGCAAAAACGGGAATTTCAAGAATTTTTGCCCTGAATAGAAGAGAAAATTATGCCTAATGTCAATGTTTTTCGCGGCTCGGATGCTTCGCTGGTTTTAGCGGTCGATAATCAAGAATCTGTTGAGGGGAAATTAGCAGAAGCTTTGATCGGTCAGTACGAATTATCTAGCGTAGTGGGACGTTTGCAAAATGTCCAGGTAAAGGTAGAAAACGAATTACGACCATATCACGAATTAGGAAAACGCTTTGCTACAGAATTACGTCCGGGTAATATTAGCGTTTCGGGTTTTATCGATCGCGCGCACATCAATGGAGCCCTGTTACACTTACTCCTAGGTGATGGGGCGACGAGTCCTCCTCCTACTGGCGCAATTCCTCAGCCTTCTTTTAATATTGTCATCTCGCTGAAAAATCCAGCTTTACCAGATAACAGCAGTACGCTGACAGTCTTTGGGGTCAAGTTTGAAAGCTGGAGTTTTACTTTACCTGAAGATGATTTTGTGATGGAAGGAGTGACGTTTAAAGCTTTACGCATTAGTTCTGAGGAGACAGGTTGATAGTTTACCTATCAACAACAGAAACCAGGTTTTTTACCTTGGGTGCAGGTTCGATCGCATATTTTCGTAAAAAACCCGGTTTCTGAGTCCCCATGCGTCCAGGACTAATATAGTGACAACTATCACCTCGGTAAAAAAAACAGAACCCTTGACTTTTTCTGCGTAATTCCTGACTTAAACTTTTCCTAAATCCTCACCCTCAAATGCAATTTTTAACGCCGGAAGAACTGCTAGGTGGTTCAGAAATTATTTTTGATGTCGCGATTCCCCCAGAGGTATTGGAACATAGCACAAGTAGCACTAATAAAGAGCGGGAATTAGTGGTGCAATTGCGTCCGCTGACGATTGGGGCTTTTGGGCTGATTATGAAAGCAGCGAAAAGTGATCCCGCCCTGATTCCTTTGTTGATGATTAAAGAATCCTTAGTACAACCTAGTCTCTCCTTGGAACAAGTTAAAAGCATGAATCTAGGATTAGTTAACTTTCTGATCGCTGAGATTCGGCAAATTAGCGGATTGACGGAAAAAAAAATGAGTTCGAGTTAAGTAATTCGCCACTGGTGTTAGCTAGCTTTCGATTAGCGCGTGCTTTTGGTTGGACTCCTCAACAAGTGGGATCGATGACAATGGCGCAGGTGTCAATGTATCTACAACTGTTAGATGAGGAAAATCGCTCGGAAAAATGAGGGGATGTGGCGATGTGGGGATGGCTTTTTTGATAGGAATAAGGCCAAAAAAACCCGGTTTCTTTGAAAATCGTGGCTTGAGCCGAGAGATATTGATGTAGAAACCGGGTTTTTGGCGCCGCGTGCGTAAGTCCTGTTTTTTATGAGGCTGCATAGAATTTCGATCCCCCCTAACCCCCCTTAATAAGGGGGGGACAAGATTCTTCTCAAAGTCCCCCTTCGATCGGGGGATGCGAGGGGGATCGAGATATATGCAACGACCCATTAAATTGGTATAACCCCCCTTAATAAGGGGGGGACAAGATTCTTCTCAAAGTCCCCCTTCGATCGGGGGATTTAGGGGGATCGAGATATGTGCAACGACCCATTAAATTGGTATAAGTCCTGTTTTAGTTAAGTACAGAGGATAAGCAAAGTGAAGATGGGTGATGAAAGTTTAAAAGATCTTGGCATCAATCTGAGCAATGAATTTCAAGCTTTATTGTGTAACTATACGAGTGGATGGTTAACTGACAATCTTTTGAGTAGCGAAGATTGGGCGGAAATCGCGCTTTTGTATCAGGAAACTGAGCGATTCGAGGGAGTCATCAATGAATCTCAAGTTTGGGAAAAATTGCTGACTACAGGGTTTATTCCGCCAGATTTGGGAAGTTCAAATAATATCAATGTAGGGGAGGGAACTACATCGGACGATCGCCCAAAAATTCATCCTTACTTAGAAACTTGGAGAAGATACGAGTCTTTGGTTAATCCCGATCGACCAATCCCTACTGCTAATAGCCAATCTAGTTATGCAAAAAGGCGATCGGCATCTTTATCTCTGGGGGATACTTCGTCAAAACCTCAAGTGATATCCCAGAGAGTTGTGGCGCCGGGAGAAGGGCAAAAAAATCATCCTGCGCTGGGGAATTATTCAGATTCTGTGGCAGAAATTCCCCTGGTAGATACAAGGATTAATCCTAGGGATTTAGGTTTTGATGAATCTGATGCTGAGGGAGGTGAGGAAGTTTTATCTCAGGAATTAGCCTTCTATAAATCTGATTCAGACCCAACTTCAGAAGTTTTGTCTGTAGTGGATGAACCAAGGGAAATAAAAACACAATTTGCCCAGAATGTCAATCTACCAAAATTGGAGAATGCGACAGAACAAACAGAGCACATTCAGAGGGATTTTGCCCAAAATTCACTGGGAATGAAAGGCTTAAAAGATTTGTCGGCTTTTTTGGTATCGCAGCCCAATCAAGAACATATAATTGAGGCGGATTTACTCAAACATGATTCTTCAGAAAATCTCCTGTTTTCCGAAAGTGAATTAGCCGATTATCAGATGGAAACATCGGAAAAAATGAGTTATTTTTCGGATGTTTCCGAAGAATTTGTAGCAGCCAAGGGTGGATGGCTGGAACCACAAGAGAGTGAGGTGGAAAATAGGAATAAAATAGCTGATGATAGTAGAAATAGGTACGCTATGGTAGAACCATCTTTGCATAGCGATCGCCATCCCGAACTAGAGATGGAGACAATTTTAGAGGCGATCGCCCAAGAAATTAATCGAGAATATCGCCGATTTTATGGGGAGTAATTATGGCCATCAAATTAGGAAAAGTTGAACTCAATAAAGTGCATAAAATTGTCACCTTAGAACAAGCGGATTGGGTGACTCATCGGATTCCTGGTAAATTGGGAAATCTGGTGCAAGATTTGGGAAGGGATTCGGTACAATTGGAAATTAGCGGAATTTTTTACGGACAAAAAGCAGGGGATGATTTAGATTTTCTGCGAAAAATCCACAAACAGCGAAAAGCCGTTGACTTTGTGGCGGAAATAGTCGGTCAAGCCTATTTTAGCCAAGTTGTATTAGAAAAAATGGAAGTGTGGCAACTTGCGCGATCGCCCGATGAATTTAGCTATCGGCTGATTGTTCAAGAGTATGTTGAACCTCCCAAACCCATTGCATCCCCAGGAGTTTCTAATCTAGATCAAAAAATTAAGCTTGATGCTGCTAAACTGATGGATGTTGTGAGTCTGACTGATGCTTTGCAAATGGGGAATTTGCCAGAAATTACTAACCCGATCGCACCTTTGAAAACAGGTTTAGAACCTGTGAAAGAAGCCACTAAAAACTTTGGCCAAGCGACGGCTGGATTGAAAGCACTTTTTAAAATTTAGTGCTGAAATATTCAAGTAGACCTAGGAGTAAATACCAGCCACCTGTTTGATTTCAATTGTTCCCCGAAATTCTGGAAATCTGCTCAAAAAAAAACAGTTCATCTTTACCTTGGGAATTAAATTTATGGCACTTTCTCTATTAGAAGATTTAAATTCCATTAACCCTGAAGCGGCCTTGGCTGATTTCACAAATCAACTTAGTCACCCGGAAACTATGCTGGGTAAAGTAACACCGCACCTCCCAGATTTTGAGGAATTCAAAAAGGGCATAAATCTGCCAAAATTAGATTTAAGCAATATAGAAAAGACCATTTCATCAGTTCCTTTGTCAGCCAATGAACTGAAAGCAGAAGTAACTACTAAATTCCATCAACTCACTACGCTGAATTTGGCAAGTTTATCCGCAGCTATTCCGCTTCCTAGTGCTGATACTTTTCAAAATATAGATTTGGTGGGTGAAGTTAAATCAACAATTGTCAGTTTGACTCAAGATTTGAGCTTCAGTATCAGCCTTGGCGATTTGCCACCTGTTGCTAACTCGATATTTAGTGAGTTTAACGAATTCCTGAGTAAGGCTCAAATGTTGCCAGTGCGGACATTTAATGCTTTGTTAAAGGTGTTTCAGAAATTACTCGATCAACTATCTAATCCTGATGAATTACTCAGTCAACTGGGTTCGGCTAGTTTAACCAGCCTTTTTACAGCTCAAGTTTTATCCTTAAGCCAACAACTTCCTTCCCAGGCGATTAAGAGTATTGAAAGGAATATTCATCAGCGTCGTGAATATTTGGGTGAATATCAAGCTATTCTGAACCTGTTGGAAAATCCCAACAAACTCGACAAATTATCGATGGCAGAGTTGCGTCAAAAAACCAGGAAACTTTCTCGAAATATTGAGGAAAATGAAGCGAGAATTAAAAGGGCGATCGCTAATTTAAATAATTTTACCATCGAGAGTTTCAATACTGCTTTAGTTCAACTTTCGCAAGTCGCAGCAAGCGATGAAAATACGCTCTCCTTAGTGCCGCTATTTAATCAGCTTCAAGGTTATATCGACACGATTAATCAAAAAGTTGCAGAGATTACGGCTAAACTGCGACAGTTTACCCAAAAAATTCCCCAACTGATTGATACTGCTATTAGCAAGGCGGAGGAATTGGCCAGACAAGCGACTACAGCCATTGCTCAGGCGATCGACAAAGGTAAGGACGTTTTAAGTCAAATCAAAAGTTTTCTGTCTGATGCAATCCGGGAAATTAAAGATTTCATTGACAAAATTTGCGCGGAATCAACGGAGTTGGTTAAACCTCTAAAGCGGAGTTGCAATGAAGCCTCAACATTTGTGGTCAATAATATTAATAAAATTTCGGTGGAAATTCACAAAACAACGGAGGAAGTAAGAAGCAGTATCGGGGGATTAAACACCAAAATTGAAACTAATCTTAACAGGAAAGCTTTAGAGGATAAAATCAATCAATTACTCGATCGAGTTACGCAAGTCTTAGATAATCCCCTGGTAGAACACAGTCTCAAAGAGGCAGAAAGTGGGATTAAATTGATTACTGATAACTTAGGAAAAGTATCACTTAAACCTGCATTTAAGGCGGTAGTTGATAAAACTGGCGATCTAGAAACTAAGTTGCGCGGGATTGATGCGGCTAAGCTTAGTACCCCAACTAAAGTTGCTCTGAAAGTGGGGACGACAATTATTAAAGAGGTGGATGTACCGGGGATTGTCAATCCAGAATTGAACTTGGCTTTTGCAGAAATTCTGGAGCCGATAGAAGACTTGGTAGGATTGATTCAGGGAGAAGTTGATAACATTGATGCAAAAATTCAATCTTTTCAACCGGGAAGTTTAATTGAAAAAGTTGTCAAGCCTTCTCTAGATACGGTGGTAGCGAAAATTGATGAGTACAAACCTTCGATTTTGCTGAAACCAGTTAAGGATTTTTATGATGAAATGCTTGGGAAGCTGGATGCGATCGATCCTCAACAGTTAGTTGATAAGTTAGATGAGCTTTATCAAAAACTGGTGCAAATTATTGAATCTTTGTCTCCAGATAGGATTACTGATTTCCTGAACGAGCAGTTGGCAATTGTGACTAAAAATTTGGATGAGATTCCGGTAGAAGCTTTAGTAGCAAAAGTGAATGAGGGATTGAATCAAGTTGATAAGTTGATGGCGAGTGTGGGTTTGGCAGATGTGGTGCAATCGGATTTTTGGCTAACTTTAGAAAGTATTTTGAGCTATAGTTTTGCTGACAAAATTAAGCAAATTGAATCTCTGCGCGATCGCGTGGTGGAGCGAGTTAATGCGATGGGTACAGAGCAGTTAACGGTATCTGTAGGAGGATTGAAACAGGCAATTACAGATTATGTGAAAATTCAGAAAAACCCGAATGTTGGTTTTGATTTGAGCAGTTTGCAAGCGGCTGTCAGCGAATATGCTCCGGTGATGGTTGAAGTGCAGATGTTGTGGGAAGCAAAGCAATTGACTTTGGCTCAATTTAGTCCCCAAGCAGAATTGGCGGTGGATTATCAAGATTTGCGCGATCGCCTACAAAGACTTTATGATGGCATCAACACCACCAATCCGCAGTCGGTTTATGAACGAGTGGAGCAATTGCTGACAACAAATGGCGATCGCCTCAAACCAAATAAACCCGAAAGTATTGAAGTGATTCAAAACTTTAATACCGAGCAGATGCTTACCAGTTTCAAACAATTCTTACCAAACGAATTGGATCGACAACTGATTAATCCGATCAAAAACCTGCTCAATTCCCTAGATAATTTACTAGCACAACCTCGTTCCGTGCTTGGTGATATCAAACTGGTGATTCAAAAATTGTCAGAAGCACCAGGAAGATTAGCAAATATTTTGAGCAATATTGCCACGAATTTAGGCGCTCAAATCCGCGATGCTATTAATGCAGTGAAAGCTGTAATTAATAGTCTAGTTAGCGAAGTGGTGACGGCATTGCAAGGAACCTATAACAATGTTTTGGAGACTGTAAAATCCCTCAGCCCGCACCGAATCCTTAATAGTTTTGAAGACAGCGATTTTATCAATTTTGATAAGTTTCTGGAAAAACTGCGGGAATCTCAAGACAGTCTGACTGTTTATATCAAATCTCAATTGACTGCGAATACTCAGTCTTTGCTTGCTGTCAACTCCCCCGGCACAAAAGTAGCATTAATTAGAGATTTAAATCGCTTACTGTTGGATGAAAACCTCTATAAACCAGAGCAATTACAGGGAGTACAACTCTCCCCAGAAGCGCAAAAGTTATCTCAAGGTGACTATAGAAATAATATTGTTCACTTCAACCGGGTGTTGATAGAATCGAATTATACCGGGGAATTGGTGATGAATGTTGAGTCAATTTTTCCCTATCTCCAGCAGCAATTAGCAGAAATTTATCCGCAAAATATTGTCGATGAATTGGATAAATTGTACGCTAAGATTATTCAATTGTTCCACGATCTTCTGGGTGCTGTCGCCAGTAGCCTCGACGGTCAGTATCAGAAAGTTGTCAAGAAAACTGAAGCCCTACGGGAGGCAATTAATAAGTTGTTTAAAGACTTAAGGGCGAGGCTGGAACAGCTAAAAAGTGAACTAAATATCGGGTTAGAAGATGTGGAGGAAGCTTTCGATCGCCTGTTAAATGCTTTACCAGTATAGGGGTGATTTTGATGTTAAAGTAGGGACAAAGGCTTTCGCCCATTAGTGTCAACTTAAGCATGAAACCCTTGATAAATATCGCTTTTACCTGAGTCTAGATCCCCCTAAATCCCCCTTAAGAAGGGGGACTTTGATCGGACTCTTGTCCCCCCCTTCTTAAGGGGGGCTAGGGGGGATCTAGGCTTAATAGTCAAACAGCCGTTTCTGACAGGGTTTGACGTTAAGTTGATACCAATGAGCATTGCCGTTTCCCTACGGGGATCGCTCGCTCTGGGATGTACTTCATAAACCTGCAATCTGCTGTAAATGCTTTACCAGTATAGGGGTGATTTTGATGTTAAAGATTAGTTACAAAATCAAACTCGGCAGAACTACCTACACGGCGAACGATGGAACACTGTTACTCGATTTGCGATCGCACGCTTCTTTGCATATTCCCGTCAACACTTGTCGGATTGTGTTAGGTATCCCGAAAAATGTGGAGGTTTCTCCCAAAGATCCGGTATCTATAGAAATCGGTTACGAAAAACAAACTACCTTAGTATTTACAGGTAGGGTGACTTGTGTAGATTGGGAAATCGATCGCGTTCAGATTGAGGCGGCTAGTGCTTTTACTGATTTAACTTTGCTGCGATTGAATCGGGTTTATGAAAAATCTCATGGGGGGGATATTGTTAAAGATATTCTCAGACAAGCGAAGTTGACTATTGGCAAAGTTGAGAATGGGATTAAATTTTCGGTTTATACAGTGGGCGATCGCCAAAATGCGGCCGATTGCTTGTATAACTTAGCTAAACAGTGCGGTTTTGATGTTTATGCTAACGATCGCGATCGGGCAGTTTTTTCCCAGTACAGTCCGGCTATAACTCATACTTTTACTTACGGTGAAGATTTGCTCAAATACTGCTCAAAACAACCCCAAAAAGGCATCGAAAAAGTAGAAATTTATGGAGAAAGTCCAGCCAGTCAAGGACAAGGAGAACAGGCTTATTCTTGGTTGACTAAAAACGAAGTGAAAGCCACGGCGGGTGCGGGTGGAAACCTTCTGCGAATGGCCGATCCCACCGCACGCAGCCAAGCTGTTGCTCAAAGTATTGCACGGGGGGTGCTAAGTCATCTGAAACAAAAGCAACGGGGACAGATTATGGCGATCGGTGCAGCCAATGTCAAATTAGGCGATGGTATCCAAATCACAAAAATGCCCATTAGCAAGCAAAATGGCAGTTTTAAAGTAACTGGAATTAAGCATATCCTGAACCGCCATCAGGGTTTTTTAACCACGATTGATTGGGAGGAAAAATAATGGATTCAATTATTGGGGTAATGCAAAAAGTTGCCCAGCAAGAAGCACAAAAAATTTATACTACCGAACTTGGCATCGTGACGGCAATATTTCCCCATGCTTCGGATAGCGATAAAGATAACTACCAATGTTCCGTAAGATTGAAGAATAAAAAGCAGCCCGATGGCAAAGATTTTGAATTGCGGAAAGTGCCAACTGTTACGCCCCATATTGGACTGGCGAATATTCCCAATGTGGGGGATTTAGTCTTGGTGACTTTTATTGGAGGCGATATTAATGCTCCGATAATTATTGGGCGGTTGTATAATGATGAAGACCAACCTCCAGTCAATAAAGAAAAGGAATTTTTGCTGCAACACGATCGAGAAAAAGGGGGGAGTTTAAAAATTGATCGAGAGGGAGCAATTACCGTCACTAGCAAAAATGAAAAGCACGTAATTACGGTTAATGATGATAAAATTGATCTGACGAATGAGAAATGTCATTTAACTTTAGAGGGGGGAGATGCTACGCTCAAAAATGAACAATGTAAAGTAGTTTTGAGTGGTGGCAACATTACCATTGATAATGGTACTTGCAAAATTAAAATCGAAGCTGGGGGCATTACTATTGACGCTGCTAGTAACAATGTCACTGTCAAAAGTATGGGTAGCATTAAAATTGGTGATGCTGCGACCGGTTCGATCCAAGTTGGCGGCCGATTATTAGCTAATGCAGTGGGCGATGGTGATGATATTATTCTCAGTATGCACACTCACATGGGGAATTTAGGTGCGCCTTGTCCGGTGATGGTCCCAACTGAAAAGATTAATTCTATTCAAGCCAAAGCTAGAAATACTCAAGTCGGTTAATTGCTCCATTCCTGGACGCAGGCGGGGCCAAAAACCCGGTTTCTGCCTGGATATCTCTGGTGGAGATCTACTATTTTTCTAAGAAACCGGGTTTTTTTGCCTTAGTCCTATGCTCGTTTGTTCAGTCAACTTTCCACCCGAAATATTAAGAATATGGTCAGAATTAAAGGTGCTAATAGCGATTATGTTTATGATACAGGGAGTCAAACGATTCAGGAAAAGCCCAATGCCGATCCGTTATATTTAGAGATTTTTATCTGTCCCAACGATATGCCGAGTCGGGTAGAAAAACCCCATGCTAAGGGTTTTTGTCAGGGGACTGATGAAACTTGTCCAGATCCCCAAAAGTCCGGTCATGCTAAGATTTGCTTAGATCAAAAAGATGGGATTTCTTTTGTGACTAAGAATCGGATTGTGGCTCAAGGTAATTTTGCTGTTGAACATGATGGCAAAAGAGCGATCGAGGTGACAGAGCGATCGATTACAGTTAGCTTTGGTGGTACTATTATCAAAATTGCCGATGGTGACATTCAGTTATCTAGTCAGAATGAGAAACCTATTCAAATTTCTGGTAATTTAGCGATCGCTGGGAATGTTAAAATCACCGGAAAAGTTGACTTGAGTCAAGCCGATGTAACGTTTTCTCAAGCAACTATAGAACAAATCAAAAAATCGTGATAAATTATGGATGAGGATTTACAAAAGTTCGATTTAAAACTAACTCTCTACTCCAGAGATTTAGAATCGCAGAATCGTCAATTGCTCAGAATTGCCGATTGGAACAACGTAGATTTAGAAGCCGAGAATCGCGACTTAGCAACGGTAACAAAAATAGATAATTTAAGTCAAGCGATTTTAAATCGACTTTATACCCGCAAAGGAGAACTAGCTAGTTTAGGACATCCCGATTATGGTTCGCGCTTATATCTGTTAGTCGGCGAACTAAACAACATAAAAACCCAAGGTTTAGCCAATATTTACATCCGGGAATGTTTGCATCAAGAAAGCAGAATAGATGAGATAATTGATATTGTTTTTGAACCGCCATCTCGATTGAAAGACCCTAACACTTTAAAAGCTAAAATCATCGTAAAAGTGGTAGATTTAGATACACCGCTGACTCTGAATATATCGATAGTTGGAAATTAAGAAGTTTGATTATGGTTTTTGAACAGAAGAATTTTACCCAAATATTTGAGGCGATGCGCGATCGCACCGTCTCCACCGTCAGCGACTTTCAAACCGGAAGTGTGGTTCGCACCCTGTACGAATCCTTCGCTTATGAAATGGCGATTTTGTACGAACAAATGCAGCGGGTTTACCTATCTGCTTATGTGGATACCGCCGCCGAAGTTGATCTAGATAAAGTAGTCGCGATTTTAGGGATTAAACGCGGCGAACCAGATTATGCTACCGGAATAGTTACTTTCGATCGCGATTTGGGACTGGATGAAAATATCACGATTCCCATCGGAACATTAGTCACCACAGAAGATACGGAAGAATCACCGAAAAAAGCTTACAAAACCATTGAAGCGCAAATTATTCCCCCCACGGAAACATCGATCAAAGTGCGGGTACAAGCCATACAGCCAGGAGAAACAGAAGTTACAAAAGCCGGAACTGTAAAAATCATGCCCCAACCGATACCGGGGGTAAAAACAGTTGATAATCCCGAAGCAATTGTCTTTACTGGTAAGCTGCGGGAGACAGACGAACAACTGCGGGAACGGGCTAAAAAAGCTTTGATTGCTGCTAGTAATGCCAATACGACATCGATTGAAAATGCCCTGTTGAGTTTACCGGGAGTTAGGGAAGTTAAGGTTAGAGAAAACTTTCATAATGCGAAAGGAAAAGTCAGTCTGTATAGTACGCCAGTATCAGCGGAAAAATTGCCCCTTCGCATTCCCAGAGGGACAGAATTAACTATTGTTCTGGAAACCACTACTAGAAAACAATTTATCACAACGGAAAGCATCAATTTTACCGGTGAAACGGTAGAAGTGAGTGTTCAAGCATTGATACCGGGAAAAGCCGGAGAATTAAACCAAAGTTATACTACGCAGTGGGAACCATTACGCAAGGATCTTAGTTTTAATCTCAGTAATAGTGAACCGATCGAGTTGCGGGAGTTTGGTGTTATTGAAGTATTCGTCGATGGCATAGATTTTGAAGATACCAATAAAGTTAGCCAAATTAAACAGGAGATTGAACGGGTAAGGGCTGCGGGAATTTATGCGATTTTAAAGCCAGCGAATGCCATTGAAATTGATGGTGTTTTCCGCATTGAATTAAATTCAAATTTGCGGATATCTGCTGCGGAAAGGATACAAATTGAGGAACAGGTAGAAAAGGCGATCGCCACCCACCTCAAAACTCAGAAAATGGGACAACCGCTGTTGATATCCCAACTTACTCGCAAAATTTTAGACTGTCAAAACGTCAGCGATTTATTAGATTTTGCTCTGAAAACGACGCGCCAAGTAGGGAAAAAACCAGAAGTCGATTCCTATGCTTCCACTGTGAAGCGATTGGAAGCAGATATTCTGGAAAAATTCACTGTTAAATCCATCCGCGTTGCTTCGGAAATTAAATCTTTAACTGTAGATGTGCAAGTAAAAGCCACAAGTTTAACCCAGGAAACTCACAATACTTTCCTCGAAACACTGCAAACCTATTTCCAGCGTCTATTAGTGGGTGAAAGTATTAGTGTCAGTGCGATTAAAGCTCAACTAAATGCCGAAGTCGAAGTGTGGCTGAATCCCCATTTATGGAATCCCAAAATGAGTTTTGATGACCAAAAAGTAGAGGTGAGTTTTGTTGAAAAAGGCAAGCTAGGAAAAACTTTTATATTCTCTCATTTCCTGAGAATTAGTGGTGCGATTAAACTGATATTGCCGCTTACCATCACTGCTTTGGAAAAACAGACAGTATTAACCAAAGTCAGACAAGAATTGAGCGATTATCTGGAACAGCTAAAGCCGGAAGAAAATATCGAAATTGACAAATTTGTCAATCGGGCGCTTGACGTTGAATCGGTGCTTGATGTTAATTGGAAATTAGGAGATTTTCAGGTATTAGATTTAGAAAATGCTCGCGATCGCCTAGATGTTCAGAAAAAAGAAATTCGGGTGGAACCATTTGAAAAAACCCAGTTGGCGGCTGATTTTGCGATCGATAGTGATGTCCAGGTAGTACCGATCGCCATTAGCAAGTTAAAACTGAGACTGAATACCACCGGATTACCACCGGAAAATATCAATCCAGAACAGCTAAAAACCGCCATGAAAGAGACTTTAACCAGTCTGTTTACCCCCAGTTTTACCCAACAGTTGCCGAGTTTGAATCTGGGCGAAAATCTCGACTACGAGCAATTGCGAACTAACTTGCTATCATTAATTCGCGATCGGGCTAACAATCTTTCCCTAGCCACCTTGCAAACCTTGATTCCTGACGGTGACAACAAAGCACAACTCATTGATGTTACCCGGATTTTTCTGCGGGGGGCAGATTATACCCTAGATACTTTAGAACTTACGGCGCGGGAAAGCATTTTCACCCAGCAGGATATCCCCATGCGGATTATGGAACGCGCCCAACTGCAATCCCTCAATCTCAGCGGGGATAACCTACAAATTATCGTGGAAATTACCGGAGGTTAATTGTCATGGAAAAACTCGGTAAAACCCTCAACATCGCCAGTCGCTTACCCCACTTTTACGACACCCAAAATGTCGAAAGTGTGCTATATCAATTTATCGATGTTTTTGGCTACATCATCGAACAAGCAGAAACTGACTTATTGGATGTGATGCACGCCCATCACGTAGATACCGCTACTAATGAAGGTTCTCAAGGTTTTATTGGTCAGCGAAAAGGCGATTTAGATAAATTACTTACCATCTATTTAGAAGCCTTGGGTGGTACATCTCAACTGATTCAGGTTAGCGATCGCTTTAGCATCGGTTCCATCAAAAATGTTGATAGTTTCGTCGCGAAACTGCAAACAAATACCGACATAGTATCCCAAGAGTTACGCAAAAAGCTGACTATTGAAACTAACCAAATACTCGATCGCTACCAAGTAACTCAGCCCAAATTTCACGAAGATTCATTTAAAAATCTACCCCAATTAGCAATTTCAATTCTCGTCGCCCAACATCCAGTCAGTAAGTATCTCCACTCTCAACTAAATTCTGAAAGCCAACAACTTTTAAGCCTATATGACGGTAGCGAATCCGTACCCCAACCCCTACAAGAAATACTCTTAACACTACTAAACCAGCAACTCACAAAACCAGATTTTTATGCCAAAAATAAGGCATACTTTAAGAGTATACTACTGCTGGAAAGCGTTAAAAAACTGATAGCAGCCCCCACTAATCAAGACGATCGCCAACGACTGCACCGACTCCTATTAGAAGCAGCTTATCCCGAATATATTGAGTCTAGCAACATTCCATCAAAAGGTGAAGTTGAACAAGCCTTAATTGCCGAACTAAATCGCTTTTTAGAATCCTACAAACCCGAAAATGATCCCCTAGATACTACCAATCGCATCAAACAAAATCGCCTGCTGTTAGAAGCCACTTATCCCAGGGAACTAGAAAAAAGTTATGCCCCTTATCGGGAAAGACTGAAAGGAATCATCGCTATTTTGCGGCAAGGTGCAGCCACTCGTCAAGGGATTCTTGATTTAGTCGCAGCTAACTTGGGAATTTTAGGCGATTCAGAGGCTGCTTTAGCGGCCAAAAAGCAAATTCGGATCGAAGAATTTGACCCGGAAAAAACCTGGATACGTCCTCCGAATACTTCCTTCGGTATAGTCGCCTATCACTATCCTTTAAGGTTGTTTGAAGAGTTTGTCGCCGCCAGCCTCAACCCCCAACCATCGGAAATCGAAATTTTCTTGGAAGTTCCACCAACTTTACCTGTGGAAGGGTTGTATAATCCCCGAATAGTTCATCTCGATACGGGACATTTTATCTGCTACCAAGGCAGGATAAAATCCGGTGATAAGTTATTATTTCGAGGGAATACCGTCTTAGTCAATGGACAACCTTTTCACACTCAAGAAAACACGCCATTACTACCAATCAGTAACTCTCGGTGGCGCTTTGAAGCCCAAATTATCGGGGATTATCCTGTCGGCTTATTCGATCGGCAAAAGTTTGATTCCAGTACCCTAGGTTTTGCTGAAGTCGCCATCCATTTAGAGATGCGAATTTACAAACTTAATCCAGGGATGTTTGAAGTGACAATTCCTTGGGATATTCCGGGATATTCTGATAAGTTTGGTGAAGCGTCAGATCACCCGCGACACCAAATTGCTAATATCATTGATCATGTGAAAGGTGCCGGTGTTTTGGCCCTGATTAATTATGAAAAAGTTTTCCGAGAAACCCATGATTTACAACTCAGGTTAACCGTCGTGCGATCGCCTTTTCTGGAAACTCACATAGCCGAAGAAAAATTTAATCTTCTGGGCTTAAAAGTTCCCTATCCCGACGGCATTAAACACGAAATGAGTGAGAAATTGTTAACTACTGGAGTGTTTGATTATGCTATATTTGACTATGGCGATCGCTTTCCCTCTATCCCACCTCCCGCCCCTGACGAAAATTACCATGAAATGACCGATAATTTCTTAATCTCCGGTGTATTTGATTATACCGATTTCGACTCAGGTAACGGCTTTGAATAACTACCAATTGAGGAAACTAAAACTATGAAAATGGCTGATGCAATGGACATGAAAGGACGATTGATTATCCAACAATTTAATCCCGCAGGTGAACTTGTCGATGAAGTTAAAGCCAATAATTTCATCGTCTATAGCGGACGAGATTTAGTTGCGAAAATGTTTTTAAATCAAAAAATCGAGCCGATCCGTTATTTGGCGATCGGTACTGGGAGTAATCCGGTGAATCCAGTTGAAGATACCGCATTGCAAAAAGAAGTATTTCGCAAAGAAGTCAAACCCCTGGATCTTGCCAGAGATTTAAGCGATGCCGATGAAATCCCGATTAAAGTTGAAAGCGGAACCGTCAGACAAAAAAATCGCAAGGTGAGATTGTGCGTTGACTTAGACTTTGCCGAACCCCCCAATCAACCGCTAGCTTTGACTGAAGCCGGACTATTTAATAGCGCCCAAGGGGGAATTATGTACAATCGAGTCGTATTTCCTAACATTACTAAAACGGCTGATTTCAAGCTGACTTTAGTTTGGGAAATCATTTTTTAAATTGGCGATTAAAAAATTCAGCATAGGTAAAAATAATGACTACCAATAACGGCAAATTTGCTCCCCAACATAAAAAACCAGGCGATTTAATTTTGTCTGATGAATGGAATGCGGGAATGCAGGAAACAGTCCGCTTAGAGAGTGCGAAAGTTAACCGCAAGGGCGGGGATTCTTTAGAGGGGCCGCTGACGATTGAATCAGCATTAGCAGTTACTAGCGTGCAATTAGAAGTTAAAGGCGCGTTGAAATTGGCCGATGGAGTGGCTGTCAATCAGTTTTCTAATGATGAGAGTCTCAGCAATAATAGAGATACTATTGTTCCCACTCAAAAAGCTGTAAAAACTTATGTAGATAGGGCTGTTCAAGGGAGTGAAAATCAAGATTTTAAAGCCAAAGATGTGCGGGTTTATGGCAAACTTACCGTGGACGGAGAGGTGATATCGAAAGATATCCAAAAAATGGAGGGTAATGTCGAACTCGGTAATGAAGATAGAGATATTATTACTGTTTTTGGCACAATCAGTTCAAGACATTCCACAAAAAACTTGGTTGTCAATGATCCGATCAAAGCGCCAGCTTTTATTGGTGACGGTGCGATTGTCAAAGGAATAATTGTGATGTGGTCCGGGCCTGTCGAGCAAATTCCTACAGGATGGGCGCTTTGTAATGGTCAAAATGGCACACCAGATTTAAGAGATAGATTTATTGTAGGTGCTGGTAATAGTTATGCAGTAGCATCTACAGGTGGTGCTGCTACTGTAACTCTTACCATTGCACAAATGCCCGCCCACAGTCATGGAGTTAATGATCCCGGTCACAGTCACTCAAAAGGTGCTAGTTGGCCTGGATCGGGACCAGAACAAGATCAAAGTGGTTCGCCGGAAAATCGCACAGATTTTAATATAAACACAGGTTTTTCTGGGACTGGCATCTCTCTTCAAAACACTGGATCGGGTCAACCACACGAAAACAGACCTCCATATTATGCCCTTGCTTTGATTATGAAGCTATAAATAATGACCAACAATAAGTTAAATAATTAACAATTTTGGGAAAATCCAACAATGACCAACAACGGCACTAAATTCACACCCGAAGTCAAAAAAACAGGCGATCCAGTTCGATCGGCAGACTGGAATGCAGCCATGCAGGAAATCGTCCGACTAGAAACGTCCAAAATCAACCGAGAAGGACCAGAATCTTTACAAGGCCCCCTCACCATAGCCCAAGCTTTGACTGTAAGCACGATCGCCCCAACCACCAGCACTCCCTTAGAAATCAAAGGAGCTCTCAAACTAGCAGAAGGAGTAGCCGTCAATCAGTTTTCTGCTGATGATAGTCTGAGCAATAATAGCGATAGTATTGTTTCTACCCAAAAAGCGATCAAAAGTTATGTAGATACGGCTGTAACAAAATTAGATACAACTGTCAAAACCTATGTGGAAACAACTGTAACTACCTTAGACACAGCTACAAAAAACTATGTCAATAGTGTAGTGCAAGGCAGTGAAACCAAAGATTTTCAAGCCAAAGATTTGCGAGTTTACGGCAATCTTACCGTAGTTGGAAATGTAATTTCCAAAAGCACCGAAAAAATGGAAGGAAACGTCGAACTCGGTAATGATGATGGAGATACTGTTACCGTTTTTGGTACAATCAGATCGGGACATTCCTCCGGTTCTCTTCAGGTGCAAACTGCTTTAAAAGTCACCGAAAATTTGATTGTGGATGGTAAGATAGGTCTGGGTACGACATCTCCCAGTGACAAGCTGCACATTCAAAATGGAGATTTCCGCATTGATTCAGGGCAAATTAAAAGTTGGGGAACCCTAACTTTCCGCTCGGATATCGATCGAAGTGGTGATGCTACTTTAGTTAATTTTCTCGATCGAGACAGTCGGAGCGTTCTCTGTATTAATCATGACGGTAAACTTGGCATTGGCACAACAAATCCAGGGGCGACATTAGAGGTTGACGGCAGCATTCGAGCCAAAAATGTTGAGTCTAGTAACCCACTCCGACACCGGATGTATCCGAGTGAACCAATTGTTTATCAAGATATTTTTGCGGCCAGAAATGCAGGGGCGATCGCGAAACTAGGAAACCCATCATACTACGATGATACCACCTTTACCGCAAAAAACCTGTGGAACGATCGTCCCATTATCGCCTACGGGGGTAACAATGAGACGGACGGAAACGGTGCTGTTGTCAACATTCCCGATGGCTACAATACCGTCTGGGTAAGGGTATTAGGCGAACGATGGAACGTTATCAAGGCCTACTTACTAGATAAAGACAACAAAAAAACCGAAGAAATCGGAGTGTGGACTGGTGGATACAGATCCACAAATTGCTACTCTCCCGACGGCTCCCTCAGTGATAGTTACTCCAATTTTCATCAATGGCTGCCGATCGCGATCGGGACAAATCTCGCCCCACTGCCCGCTGGAGAAACTCGGAAACTCGCGCTGATTTCTAAGCCTAATACTAATAGTAATTTTTGGCTTTCTGGGTTAGCATTCAGCAAAAACCCTTGGAGTCATGCAACTCAATCAGCAGTCGGATACCACTGGGCAGTTAATGGCGGTAATGCCACAACCTGGAACTCAGAGAATTGGAAAAGTGATGTACTCGCCATGATTCCGCCCAAGACGAATTTGGAATTGAAAGTTCCAGTCGTACCGTCTGGACGTGACAAGTTGCTCTATCTTGTCGAACATAACAATGACTGGAATGGTTGTATGCACTCTGGCATTACTGTCAACGGAAATCCCATTGAAAGGTTCCTGGGAACTTACGATAACCCATTCGCCCGCCATTGGAACAGCAAATTTTATCAGCGATATATTGCCGCTCGTATCCCGGCAGATCTGATTCCGAAAACCAGTAATCTCACGACCTATCTTAGTGTCAAAATTGATATGAGCAAGCAAAATAGCATTATTCATTTCCGCGAAATTGGCACTCACGATCTAGAAATTCCCTGGAATTACTGATAGTCATTAGGTAATTGATGTAAAACTGTGATGAAACAACAACTCCAACAACGTCTGCAAGAACTCAAAGCTGAATACGAATCGGGTAAAAAAGTCCTAGCGGATTTAGAAGCTAAACAAGCCAACGTGAGAGATACTTTACTCCGCATGGCTGGTGCAATTCAAGTGTTGGAAGAAGAACTGGTCAAAGCTGACAGCAATACAATCCACACTCCCTCGGAAAATACTTATGCTCTCGATTCTGAAATCCCCGCTAGAGAAGTCTCTCCCCCAAGTAGTCAAAGCTAATTTTGATTGATTATGATTTATAAGCTACTGACGGCGATCGCCAACCTGCTGAAAACCGAACTGAGTGCAGACATTCCTCAGTCCGACCAACATTTTACCACTAAACAGTTAAGGGAATCTCCTTCAGAACCCTTTCCCCAAATTAGTGTTTATTTAGGTAAGTTTACCCTAGATCAAAGCATGAGAAACTTAAAATCTCTCAAGCAGTACCCAGAGGAAAGCCGCCAAGAAATAACTGTAATGCGGGAATTTGAGCAAGAGTTTTTTATTGAGGTGTACGACACTAATTTAGAAAATCTTGAAAAATTCGCCTCTCTCATCTTTGGGATTATCTTAACTAACTCCGAAGACTTGCTGCAAGAGTATAACGTTACTGCCTCTACTAGCTATCAAAGCCAAGAAATCACAACGGTTCACATAATTAATCAGATTAACGTGCTAGAAAGCATTTATAAAACGACCGTAGACACCCAGAATTTTGAATTAAAATTGCAAGCAAAAGGTCAATTAAAACTGTTAAGAAATATTCACGGTGAGCTGAGTACGATTCAAAACATTAACATTCAATCCCGCCTTCCGCTTGAGATTTGAGAATTTCAAGTTGAGAATTACTCCCGTATTGAGTCTGCGAAGGAATCAGATCAATTCCGTTGACATCGGAATCATTGATCTCTCTGTTCTCTTCCTCTGTGTCCTCTGTGTCCTCTGCGGTTTAATCATTCCGGTTCAACCGGATGTGATATAACTCCTGATTCACAAATAGCTGGTAAAAGTCAAGCGCTGGTGGGAGAAGGTAAATTATTATTGGATATAGAAAAATCTACAGGGATGATGGGAGTGGTTGTCCCGTTCGGCTTGCCAGGAGCAGGGTCTGATTGGTAGAGTTGGATGCGATCGCGCCCAAGTCTTTTTGCTTGGTAGAGGGCTTGATCCGAGGCGGCAATCAAAATTTCCGCTCCCGCTTCCGATGCCGGAACCATACTTGCTACGCCCAAACTGACGGTGACGTACTCACTCACGGGGGAACCAGCGTGAGGAAGCTTTAGGGCTGCGATTTTAACCCTGATGTGTTCGGCGACTTTCACAGCGCCTTGGATGTGGGTATTGGGCAAAATAACGGCAAATTCTTCGCCACCATAGCGAGCCACTAAATCGGCGGGGCGATCGACTGCATGGCTAATGGCACTAGCTACTTGTCGCAAACATTCGTCTCCCCCTGGATGACCATAGGTGTCGTTATAACTTTTAAAAGAATCAATATCACACAGAATTAGGGACAGGGGCGTCTGTTCCCGCGACTGTCTGCGCCACTCCATTGCCAGATATTGATCGAACCGGCGACGGTTTGCTAGCTGGGTGAGTGCGTCCAAAGTGGCTAAGCGTTCTAACTTTTGGTTGGCCTCTTGCAACTGCTGATAAAGTTCTGCTTGCTTGATGGCGATCGCCAACTGGGCCGCCAGAGAAGACAGTAATTCCACTTCCAACTGCATCCACTGTCGGGGGCTGCACTGGTGGGCCATCAGCAGCCCCCACAAATCCTCCCCTTGCACCAGTGGCACGACTAAATAAGCTCTGACATTAAATGGTGCGAGCAAATCAATTTGATATTGTGGTAAATCGGCGGCGCAGATATCGGCGATTGGTCGGATCGCCCGATGTTGGTACGCTTCCAAATAAAATTCGTCAAAACAAAAATTTTCCAGGGTTTCTCCCAGCATCGGCTGGCAGTTAGCAGCTACAGATTCCACTGTCACCGCGCCCGTTGCCGGCGTGGCGCAGGCATTGCCAGTACAGGGATTAAACCGGACGATCATCACTCGATCGGCCTGTAGAAACTGGCGCACTTCGTTCACAGTCGTGTGCAGCACTTCGTCCAAATCCAAAGACTGGCGAATGTGTTGAGTAATTGTTGCCATCAACAGTTCCCGTTCGTTCTGCTGTCGCAGCGCTTCTTCTGCCCGCTTGTACTCCGTGATATCTTGAGCAGTACCAAAAATTTGTTTGGGTTGACCCTCGGTGGTGCGCGCAAAAACTTGGTCGCGACAGCGAAACCAGCGCCATTGGCCCGATCGATGTTGAAGCCGATACTCCAATTCCAAAATGCTGCCATCCTGGGCCGAGGGAAATTGTTCCAGGTGCTCTTCCAGTGTCCGCAAATCCTCTGGGTAGACGAGACAGAAACAGAAAGCCGTTTCCATCTCTAAAATTTCTTGGGGAGTGTAGCCCAGCAATTTCAAGGCCTGACCGTTGACGTAAACGTTGCGCTGTTCGGTCAGGTCGTAGATATATAGTAAATAAGGTGCCACGTCAGCAATCTGCTGGATGAAGTGCTGGCTCGATCGCAATTCTTCCTCCACCCGCTGACGTACTTTCACTTCTTCCAAAGCCTGATCCCGCATCGCCCGATAACCTTGAATCCGGTGAGTGAGCTCCGTGACGTCCTGAATCACCAACAAGGCGTAGAATGATTGGGAATTGGTCGGTGGCCATGTCAGTGAAGCCCGATGGGACGGAGAGTTATCTAACAAAACATTGTTTCCAGCGGCTTGGAGTTCGATCGTACCTTCTGCTTCCCACTCAACATTTTGGACAACCAACTTTCCAATCTCCAATTCTGCGATGTCATCCTCTTGGGCCGGCACAGCCGTCACAGTAGTTTGCTGGATGCGCTGCTGCCCGTCTTGCCAAGTTGCCGGAATCAGGTGTTTGTGAATTTGAGAAGAAAAAATTGTTGGTGGACCTCCTGCAAAGATTTGCTGAAAGCGAGTTGCGTACTTTAGCTGGTTTAAATGAGGAAAATGCGTTGTGATTTTTGTACCCAACATTTGACTGCGGGGAATTTTCGTCCAGTCTTCCAAACAGGTATTCCAAAACAGAACCACAAAATCATCTCGCAGCAGGCAAGCGCCGACTGGTACGCTGTCTAGAACCCCAAACTTTTGCTCAATAGTTTTGCTCTCCTGGCTCATAGACCCCCGGCAAGTTGATTGATAGCAGCCAACAAGGTATCAAAAGAACTGACATTGAAAATGAGGATAATATCTCCTTCAATGTGAAGCTTTTCAATAATGAAACGAGTCTGGGCCAATAAAACTACTGTATCGGCAGTCAAGCCGCCAGATACTAGCAAAGTGGCGATCGTCCCTTCCGTGTAATTGGGAATTGAGTAGTTCAAGCGCTGCTGAAGTACATTGCTGATAGCACCCATAACCCCGTTGATTACAATATTTCCCACTTCACTTAGCGTACCAATTTTCACCGAATCTAGGTCATGAGTTCCGGCTTCTTCCCCAGTTAGCATCGTCACGAGGGTGGCGGCGCTGTTGGTAGGAAATACTAGCTGAGCAATACCTCCAAAAGAGCCTGTGAATTTTAGCTGCACGGCGGCGATTTGCTCGCCGTTGAGGTGTTGCTCTAACTGTACTTGTACATCGTTGGGAGTCAGGATTTGGAGGTAGGGGATTTGCAAGCGAATGGGGGAGTCAATCATGTCGTTCAAGATCCCTGCTGCTTGACCAATCCCGATGTTGACGAGTTCCTGCAAAGCATCGAGCTGTCGAGCGGTCAATTTCATGGGGCGCTCTCCTCGCTGGCACTGAGAGCTTTTTTGATCCACCCAACCAGTTCGTCGGAGTTGGGCATTTTGTGAATGACTGTGAGGGCTCCGAGTTCCATACACTCTTCGCGGGTGGTGGATTGGATGTCTGCGGTAATTACGATCACAGGAACTTTAATTCCTTTCTCCCGCATAGCTTGCAAGACTTCCCTACCTTCCATGTCTGGCATGAGGAGATCCAAAAGCATACAGTTTGGGGTCTGAGTATCTAGCAGTTCCAGAGCTTCTGGGCCACTCGATGCTTCCCAAGTCTCGTATCCTTCTGCTCGCAAGATTTTGCAGATTACCCTGCGAGTCAACCACGAATCTTCGACAACGAGAATTGATGTCACTACGTTTTCCTCCTTCAATTGTTGATGACTAACCAGCTTGGCAGGTACTGCTTTTATTTTGACAGTATTTTATGCAGGGGCGTCGCGATCGCGACGCCCCTGCATAGCTCAAAAACTCTCTCTACATTAGTAGACCAGGCAGGCTAACAGGAATAAATATATCCATCATATAGTGAGGGGTTCTCAACCAATCGAGCTATTGCGAAGCTTAGGCGTTGAGATGTGAGAACCGGATGAAGGCCGGCTCTGTTCTTGATATTTATCGCTGTATTACGATCGTGGCTTAGACTGAAACCACATCTACAATTATCTTGCTTAATTTGACAATCTCCCAAATTCCCTAGGCTAAATAGGGGAGATTCTTAAGAATCCAAAGACCGATTCTGAGGTTCCTATAGCAATCCTGAACCCATCATCACAGGACTTAGGCACAGGGGGTCAAAAACCCGGTTTCTCGGTCAATATCTCAGGCGAGAGAGCGACGATTTTTCACAGAAACCGGGTTTTTTGCAGTCCTGCATCAGTAAAGTTTAACCACTTTCTAGCAAATGACATGGTAAACATTCCCAAATTGCGGTATTTACGTACTTGTGCTATGTAAACCTTGTTCGATCGCTCCCAGTTTTAGGTATCGGCAATATTATCAAACAAATAGCAAAAAACCCGGTTTCTTGATGAAGCCCGGTTTACAGGATGTATGTTGCTGCTGAAAGCTTGGGTTAACTATAGCTTACCAACCGTTTGCGAAGAGATTCTACTCGTCGTTTTGCCGTCGCATTGTCTGGCTCGTGTTTTAGGACTTCTTCGTACATTTCTAAAGCTTGAGATTCTAATTTTTTACGCTCGTAGGAGTGGCCCAAATTATTGATCGATGTGACGTAGCCGGGCTGCAACTTAATGGCTTCTTTGTAATAACGGATTGCTATATCGTACTGTTCTTGACCGAAGTGTGCAAAACCGAGAGCGTTATAAATTATCGCTGCATTTTCTGCACCTTCTAAATCTTCGGATTTCAGGGCTTTTTGAAATAGCAATATCGCCTGGGAATAAAGACTTTTGTCTAGATAAATACTGCCCAATTGGTAGTATTCTTGGGCTGTTCCCTTCTCTTTCGTGAGCTTTGTTTCTAAGCGTTCCAGGGACATTTCCCGCTTGCGAGTTTTGAATATCTGGCTGACTATAAACCAGGAAGCACTGCCTAGTATGAGTAGCAAGACAGACAAGTAAATAATGAGTAAATTGCTATCCATGCTTTTAAAATTTGGTTGGTATTTGGATTTTTTTATGTATTTGAATGCAATGACAATCCTTGATATTTGACGAATAACTTGTACTAAAAACCGGGAAATGGCTGAGGTAATTACCCAGGATAGCGCTCTCAAAAAGCAAGAATCTAGAAGTAAGAACAAAGAAGGAAAAGCGGTCTCAATCTCCTAGATTTATCTAAGAAGTCTTCCTTCTCTGGCAGATAACTACATCCTTCTTACTTCTTATTTCTGCCTTCAGAAAACTATTCAAGCTTTCACGATGCGGCTGACTTGGCCATTTCCACGACTTTGCCAAATGTTGCGGGGTCAAGGATTGCCATTTGTGCCAACATTTTGCGATTGATTTCAATGTTTGCTTTCTTCATATTGCCGATGAGTTTGCTATAACTCATGCCGTGCAAGCGAGATGCTGCATTGATCCGAGCAATCCACAGGCGGCGGAAGTCGCGTTTGCGTTTTTTGCGATCGCGATAACCGTTACGCAGGGCTTGCATCACCCGTTGGTTAGCTGTGCGGAACTGTTTCGACTGTGCGCCTCGGAATCCCTTGGCTAGTTTGAGAATTTTTTTGCGGCGCGCTCTAGCGACATTACCGCGTTTTACCCGTGTCATCTTTGATTACCGTTAAACTTTACAAGTATGGAAGCATTAACCGCACGTTATCGTCGTTGGTCTCGTCGATGACGACCAATTTAGACAAGCGACTTTTGCGGGCTGAACTTTTGTGGGAGAGCAAGTGGCTTTTGTAAGCTTTGCGGCGCACAATTTTACCGGTGCCGGTCGCTCTAAAGCGCTTTGCGGCTGCTTTGCGAGTTTTGAGTTTTGGCATGGACTGGTGTTATTTGGACACAAGCTATAACCGTATCACGTTTGTGGTACTTTCTGCAAGCTGGATTTCTGGCAATATATTCAGGATGGGCGATCGGCAGGCTCTTGCGGTTGTTGGGCGCAGTTGACATCTAAAATTACAGAATTATGAACACATTTCACTTTTGCAGCCCTCAGCCTCCCGATTTACGGTCTCTGACTATTAAAGGTGAGCGGCTAAGATTAGTGGCCATCTCTGATGAATTTGAACAGGATATCTTTCAAGAGTTCACCAGTGAAATTACCTCTATATGTTTCCATCACCTGCTGAAGATATTGAGAGAACACGCAGCTTCATAGTCGAAGGAATTGAGTGGCTGCGGACGCAATTATGCCTGATGAGATATAATAAAAATAACTTATTGAGGGGGAATTCATGGTGACGGCAGCATCCAACAAACAGTCAGCAATCATTCGTACAGATCGGGGACTGACGATCGCAGAAACGCGCATCACGCTCTACGATGTGATGGATTACGTGACTGCCCAATACCCACTCAGGTTCATCCGTGGTCTTTTCAATCTAACCGATGAGCAAATTAACGCGGCTGTAGCCTATATTGAGACAAATCGCGCTGAAGTTCAAGCCGAGTATGAAATTGTGCTGAAGGAAGCTGAAGAACTTCGGCAGTATTACGAAGAGCGAAATCGCGAGCTGATTGCCCGACTTGCCACAAAGCCACCTAAACCAGGTATGGAGGCTGCTTGGGAAAAGCTTCAAGCACAGAAAGCAAAACATCAAGCTCAGTTGGAGCTCCACGCATGATTTTCCTGGTCGATCATAATCTTGAAGGACATACTCTACTTTTAGCAGGTAATATTGCTAGCCTTGGTTGGCTGGATCTGCTACCGATTCGCTTTATAACTTTTGAAGAAGTTGCATTATCCGTTACGAGTGATGACAGAGTAGTTTGGCGGTTTGCACAGACAAATCAAATGATCTTGCTAACAGCCAATCGGAGTATGAAAGGTAAGAATTCTCTAGAGAAAGTGATGCGTGAAGAAAATACATCAACTTCATTGCCCGTTGTCACTATTGGAGATGCCGATCGAGTCTTGACCGATCCTGATTATCGCAATCTTTGTATCGATCGGCTGATTGAGATTATCTTTGATATTGATGACTACAAAGGTTCAATGAGACTTTTCATTCCATGAGACTGTTTATTACTGAACTTGGCGCTGCTCTCGATACAAGCGGAGGGCGTAAACTCCGGCTGCAGTTAACTGCAATTCTTTAATTACCGCTGCCATTTCGATCGGCAATTCTGCAATTTTCGATACCATAACTGGATGTTCTGGTGGTAGCAAAACCGGAGCGGCCAGGGCTGCAAAAGTTATGTCTGCTGCGGATATTGTATCGCCCACTAAATAGGTTTTTCCGCCTGCTAATCTTCGATCGACAATCTCAAAAATTTCTTGGATTCCTTGCAGCGCCTTGGCTGCGGAATCTACTGTTATGTTGTAGCGTTGCCGTATTGTGCTGCTAAGGAACGGAAAGATTATTTCAAACCCAAGACGCTCAAGTTGAGGCGTACCGCTGCACCAACCAGTTCGCATTGTTTCGCGATCGCCCGATCGATAAAAATATCCCCAATTGCGAGTATCTGCTCCCAGTCTAGCATCAAATAACTCTTCAAGTTCTTCGACTTCTCGGCGCAATTCAGGCTCTTTTGGATACAAACCGTGGCTTTCTGGATTGAGAGTATCGAGGTAATGCAAAATATCTGTTGAATCAATAAAGTTCCCAGATTTGGCAACTAAAATGGGAACGCTGCTTCCTCCGTGTTTGCGGGTAGCCCAGAGGTGAAAAGCTGGTACGTGTCTTTCTTCTATGTAGGGGATTTTTAGCAAATCCAGGGCCCACCGCACTTTTTCGCAGTAGTGGCTGATAGGAATAGTAATGAGGCGGACGATTTCGGTATTGGCAACTGTTGAGTGATTCATAAAGTAATTGAGGTTTGTAAATGATTGAACAACTGCCTTGCTTGGGCAAGGAAAATTGGAGGCAGAGCCTCCGGATCTGCGTTACTAGGCAGAGCCGAGTAACGAGTAGAACGAGTAGAAAATGCTTTTTTAAGACCGAACGGTCTGTTTGAGACCAAAAAAATTATCCGGTTCTAAAGTTGACTGTCGAGATATTCGTGCAAGTGAGCAACTACTCTTTTGACGTGAATTGCATCCCCGTAAAGTTTGCTCATCATCACGGCTCCTTCCAGCGTTGAAATCACAATAGTTGCGACTGCATCAGCTTCGACATTTTCTCGCACCTCGCCTTTAGCAATTCCTTTGTTAATAATTTTGCAAATCAAAGCGCGCCAACCATCCATTGCTATTTGCACCCGCTGACGCAAAGCTGGATGAGCATCATCGCTTTCGACTGCGGTATTTAACAGGGGACAGCCACCTGGAATTGGAGGATTTTCGGCAAAAGTGCTAAATAAAGATATAACAGCTTTTAGCCGATCGACCGAATTGTGTTTTCCTTTCAAAGCTGTGAGGTATTGTTTTCGCATACATTCAGCAGCAAAGTCAAAAGCTTGCAGGGCTAACTCATCTTTACTCTTGAAATGGTTGTAAATTCCTCCTTTTTGCAAGCCTGTAACGCGCATAATGTCAGACATAGATGAACCTGAGTAGCCGTACTGGTTGAACAGTGCTGCGGCTTCCCTGAGAATTTTTTCTCTGGTTTCTTGAGCTTTTGACATTTTTATGGCGCTAACCGACTTATCGGTCTTTTTTAGAGAATAGCAGAGGCAACTGTGAATGGCAAGGGGCGATCGGCAATGAATTTAAAATTTAACTTAAAGCCGATAACAAATAACAAATTTAACAAATTCAACAAAAAAAATAGGCTAGCCATATTTCACAGCGCCTATCTCAATCAATAGTCTAATGTGGCTCCCCGCAACGCCGTCTTACCTCAGCTTTTGACCTGGTATTTTACCAGGTGGGCACCGTTGGCTCGGACTTAAAGTTTCTGGGTACAAGCCCAGTTTACTGCTGTCCAAACATCTTGATTCCCGAAAGTTAAGAGTTATAGATCAAAAAAACATTATTGGCAGTCACCAACGTCGCAGTAGAACCTGTATTTAATATATACCAACTAACTCGATTTTGGCAACTCTTCCATCGATCTAATTTGCATTCCAGATAGATTCAATGGTTTGAGCGATCGCCTCTGCTGGCGATCGCCCATGCTCCAACGCTTCCTCATCCAGCAAAACAGTAACGTGACCCAGTTTGCGGCCCGGACGCGATACTTTCTTACCATACCAATGTACAAAAGCACCCTCTATTTGTGCCAGTTGTTTTCGTTTTTCTGAATAATCGGACTCAGCCGATTCATAGCCTAGTAAATTTACCATCACAGCACCGGCAGAGTTTAAATCGCAATTGCCTAAAGGCAGTTGACAAACTGCACGCAAATGTTGTTCAAATTGTGAAGTTTTGCAAGCATCTATGGTAAAGTGTCCCGAATTGTGGGTGCGCGGTGCAATTTCATTGACCAATAGTTGATTGTCGGCGGTTAAAAATAGTTCAATGCCGAATACGCCCACAGCTTGTAAACTATTGAGGAGAGTACGGGCGATCGCAGAAGCTTGGGCTTCGATCTCCAAACTAATCCGGGCAGGTGCGATCGCCAGACGACAAACCTGATTTTCCTGTTGAGTTTCTACGATCGGGTAAATGGCAATTTCACCCTGAGCCGATCGAGCTGCAATTACAGCCAATTCGCGATCGAAAGGCACAAACTCTTCCACCAACAAAGCTACACCTTTGAGGTTAATACAAATCGACTCCAGACTCGCTGAATCTTTGACCACAAAAGTACCTTGACCATCATAACCGTGGCGGCGAACTTTGATAACCAAGGGAAAATCCAAGGGCAAATTCTGGCTACAATCCCATTGCCAAAACCTAGGAGTTGGCAAACCCAAATCTTGTAAATAACAGCGCTGCACGTACTTATCCAACAACGGATAGAGAGAGGACAAACTAGGCTGAAATAAAACACCTTGATTTTCTAGTGTCCGCAAATCATCCAAATCCACAAACTCATTTTCAAAAGTAATAACATCAGAGCGAGTGGCTAATTCAGCGGTAGCATTAACATCATCAATTGCCGCCAAAACAGTATCACTAGCAATAGAATTTGCCGGGTCAGTAGCCAGGGGAGTTTGCACCACCAATTCAATACCCAGCTTACTAGCAGCAGACCCCATCATCCAAGCTAGTTGACCGCCGCCGACAACACCCACACGCTTAACTTTGGGAGATGTAATGGCAGTGGATGGAGTAAATTTCATCGGACTAATTTTAATTATGTTAACCTGACTATTTTATAACAAAAAGTACCGCCATAAATATTTTGTACAGACTGGTACATCAACAATAGATAACAAGTAACAACAATTTCAATAAACCAGCCTCCAGCCAACATTAAATCGCCATCGACCTTTTAAGTAAAAGTATTGAATCAAAAAATCACCCCAGCATCCTGAATCTAGGAAAGTATTGAATTATGGCACTGGTTGACCCATTCTCCAACAGCAGCCAATCCCGGACGATCGAGAAAAGTGCCACATCTAGCAATTCCCTAGCGCCAAGCATGGCATAATTGAGAGCACTGCAAAAAGCAGATAGATAAGTACCAACACTGCAAAGTGGCCATTCAGGCACAAAAATTATAGGTGAGGATGCTGTGAAAGTTTTGGTTGTGGGGAACGGAGGTCGCGAACACGCGATCGCAAAAAAACTGCTCGAATCAACGCGGATTAAACAAGTCTTCTGCGTACCAGGCAACGGCGGCACAGCTACCACCAACGGCTGCCAAAATTTGTCACTCAACATCGACGACTTCCAAGGCATGGAACGCTTTGTGATGGTCAACAACATCGGACTTGTCATCGTCGGGCCCGAATTGCCCCTATCACTAGGGATCGTTGACTACTTCCAACAGAAAAAACTTATGGTTTTCGGCCCCACCAAAGCCGGGGCGCAAATTGAGTCGAGCAAATCCTGGGCGAAGGAATTAATGCTCGAAGCAGGAATCCCAACACCAAAAGCAGCCGTATTTACCAACCCAGAAGCAGCCAAAGCATACGTTGTTGAACAAGGAATCCCGATCGTCATCAAAGCAGATGGACTGGCATCAGGCAAAGGAGTCACCGTTGCCACCACTGTCAAAATGGCTCACACCGCCATCAACACCATTTTTCGCGGCGAATTTGGCACCGACAACATCCGAGTCGTAGTCGAAGAATATATAACAGGTCAAGAAGTATCGATTCTCGCCCTCACCGACGGCATTACAGTAGAACCCCTGGTCCCCGCCCAAGACCACAAAGCCATCGGCGAAGGTGACAAGGGAGCCAACACCGGGGGCATGGGAGCCTACGCACCAGCACCGATTGTCACCCCAGAGCTCATGGACAGGATTCAAACAGCAATTTTGGAACCCACCCTCGCAGCTTTGCAAAAACGCAAAATCGACTATCGCGGCGTACTCTACGCAGGTTTAATGATTACACCCGAAGGAGAACCCAAAGTCTTAGAATTTAACTGCCGCTTTGGAGATCCCGAAACCCAAGCCGTGTTGTCTCTACTGGAAACCCCTCTGGAAGACTTGCTGCTAGCCTGCTGCGTGCAGCGTTTAGGAGATTTTTCGGACATTCGCTGGAAGTCCGGGGCTTCGGTTTGCGTCGTTTTGGCATCTGGGGGTTATCCGGGAAATTTCCAAAAAGGCAAAACTATTACAGGCATTGAGGAAGCCGAAGCCAAAGGTGCAGAAGTCTTTCATGCCGGCACTCAGTTGAAGCAGCAGCAGTTAGTCAGCGACGGTGGTCGGGTTTTGGGTGTCACTGCTGTGGGAGAAACTTTGGAACAAGCTATTGCTAAAGCTTACGAGGCGGTAGATTGTATTCAGTTTGAAGGGGTCTACTGTCGGCGCGACATCGGCCGTCGAGCTTTGCCCGACAAAAATTAATTAGGAATTTCGACCTCGGCCACTTGCGGGAACTCAAGCAATCTCAAAGTAGAAGTGTCACAATAAATCTGGGTTCTTTTCAGTGGCGGCAGTGTACTCATTCAGTGTACAAAGGCTGAGGAAAAGCCTCTTTATTTAATTCTACTTTAAATTTTTAACTGGTAAAATGTTGGCCATACTAAACAAAATCGGAGAAATTATTGCTCGCTGGTGGTCGGAGTTTACCCTCCAGACTCGTCTGATGGCCGGTGCTACCCTCGTAGTTTCCTTAATTATGAGCGGTCTGACATTCTGGGCCGTCAATACTATCCAACAAGATGCCAGACTTAATGATACCCGCTACGGTCGTGACCTGGGTCTGCTGTTATCGGCTAATGTGGCTCCCCTGATTGCCAAAAACGACCGCTCTGAGGTTGCTCGTTTTTCCCGTCAATTTTATAGCAGTACCTCTAGCGTCCGCTATATGCTCTACGCTGACGAAGCAGGGGATATTTTTCTGGGGATACCTTTCTCGGAATCGGAGGTGCAAACTTCCTTGACTCTGCGACGTCAGATTAAACTTCCCCATAGTTTTATCGCTGACATTGAGGCGAGAAATTTAACTTCTGTACCTTTGGTGCGACAACACTTGACTCCTGATGGAGAAGTTACTGATGTCTTTGTTCCTCTAATTCATGAAGATAAATATTTGGGAGTTTTGGCGATCGGGATTAATCCCAATCCCGCTGCTGTCATCTCTTCCAATTTGACCAGAGATGTCACTTTAGCAGTATTTGTGACTATTTGGGTCATGGTAATTTTGGGTGCTGTATTTAATGCGCTGACGATTACTCAACCAATTAAACAATTAGTTTTGGGAGTCAAAAACATTGCCAGTGGAAACTTTAAGCAGCGAGTTGACTTGCCTTTGGGTGGAGAATTGGGCGAGTTGATTGGCAGTTTTAATGAGATGGCTCAGAAACTGGAAAGTTATGAAGAACAAAATATTGAAGAATTAACAGCGGAAAAAGCTAAGCTAGAAACTTTGGTCTCAACGATTGCTGATGGGGCGCTTTTGTTAGATGCAAATTTGCAGGTGATTTTAGTTAATCCGACGGGAAGGCGGATTTTTGGATGGGAAGGCAAAAATGCGATCGGAATTAATGTCCTGCACATTTTGCCTGCGGAAGTGCAGCAGGAATTGGCGAGACCCCTTCACCAAATAGCTGGGGGCGATCGCGAAGGTGGCGAATTTCGGATCTCGATGAGGGAACCCATAAACCGTACCATTCGGATTGTCTTAACTACTGTAATTCTCCACAAAGCACCAGGCACAGAATCTCTCTGCAAAAGCTGTATCCGCGACGATGAAAATACCTGTAATGAACCGGAGCGCCCGGAGGTTGTGGAATGTACTTTCTACGAACAAACTTTGAAATATCTAGGTTCTGGTCAATACCGGGACAGTCTCAAAGGCATTGCAATGACCGTGCAGGACATTACACGGGAAGTGGAACTAAATGAAGCTAAAAGCAATTTTATTAGCAATGTTTCTCACGAATTGAGAACGCCTTTGTTTAATATCAAGTCTTTTATTGAAACTCTCTACGAATACGGAGAAGACCTTCAAGAAAGTGAGCGGCGGGAGTTTCTGGAAATTGCTAATCGAGAAACCGATCGACTAACTCGGTTAGTTAACGATGTGCTAGACTTGTCGCGGCTGGAATCCTGTCGAGTTTATCAATTGGACGCAGTGGATTTGTCTCAAGCTGTCGAACAAACCCTACGCACTTATAAATTGAATGCGAAGGATAAAGGTATTGAACTGGAACAAGATGTTGACCCGAATTTGCCCTCGGCTTTAGGTCATTACGATTTGCTGCTACAAGTATTGGCAAATTTAGTGGGAAATGCTTTGAAATTTACTTCTGCGGGTGGTAGGGTTGCTATTCGAGCTTACCTGCTAGACCCTCAGAATGAAAACCACAATGATACTGCTTCGGGACACCACAACCTATCATCGGAATCACACAATTTTCCGGCGGTGCGCATCGAAATTTCTGATACTGGGATTGGCATAGATCCCGAAGACCAACAGGCAATTTTCGATCGCTTTTTTAGGGTAGAAAACAGAGTTCACACTTTAGAAGGAACGGGTTTAGGTCTTTCTATTGTCAGAAACATTATTGACAAGCACCACACTAAAATTAATTTAGTTAGTGAAGTTAATGTGGGTACTACTTTCTGGTTTGATTTGGCAGTTTATCAGCCGAAAAAAACCTTAGAAATTGAAAATTCTTGGCCACTTGATGTAAAAATTGAGAGTGAAATAAGTTCGAGTCATGTTATTTGAAAGAAGTCATTAGTCATTAGTTATATCAAATCCGTTGACATCGGAATTATGATTTCTCTCTTCTCTTTCTCTGTGTCCTCTGTGTTCTCTGTGGTTTAATCATTCCGATACAACCGGAAACGATATTATTGGTTAAATGAGGTACGCCTGGGCATCAGAATGCGATCGGAGCGTACCTCACTTGTTTTAGAACTGCTAGGCATTATGTAGTTATTGTAACAACAGTCAACAGTCAACTGTCAACTAACTACTAACTAAGGCTTTTTCTAGCACGTTCGGCTCTTTCTTCTGCGGTATCCATCACCTCCGCCATCTTTTCGACTATTTCCCCTGGATAATTTTCCAAAATCCGGGTAGAAAGTGAAATTCGGCCCCGGCTTTCATCGAGGTCAATCACTATTGCTTTCAAGATTTGACCTGGGGAAAACACCTGGGAAAGGTTTTCAATATATTTTTGGCTGACTTGCTTGATGTGCAGCAAACCGCTAATTCCTTCCATGTCTATAAACACGCCGAAAGGCTTAATGCTGCTGACTTTTCCTTCTACTAATTGACCGATTTGTAACTGACTGAAGGCAGAGGATTGAGTTGCTAGGCGCTGGGAAAGTACCAGTTTTTGTCGCTCTTGGTCTATTTCCAAGAAGCTGACAGTCAAAGCTTGACCGACGAGGGATTCTATGTTATCTCGATCGATTAAGTGCGATCGGGGAATAAAGCCACGCATTCCCTGAACATCCACCGTCACCCCGCCCTTATTTGCGCCCGAAACCCGCACCTGAAGGACTTTACCGCTTTCCTGCAATTCGATTAGCCCTTCCCACGCTTCCTGAATTTGTAGCTGTCGCAGAGACAAAGTAACTTGGCCATCTGCATCTTGTTCGCGGATAATTAAAAAATCCAGTTCCTCTTGCAAAGGCACGACTTCCGACAAATTCGCGATGGTTCTCAAAGCAGCTTCTTGGATGGGTAAAAACGCCGAAGACTTGCCACCGATATCAACATACGCACCATTTGAGTCGTGCTCCAAGACTTTGCCACGCACAACTTGTCCCTTCTGAAACTCGTAGTTGTGCTGTTCAAGGGCTTTTGCAAAATCGTCCATTGAAAAGGATGCTTTTGCGCTTTGAGAACCTGTAGATTTGGAATTCATGTAAGTTTAGTTGTCAGTTATCAGTTGTCAGTTGTCAGTTGTCAGTTGTCAGTTGTCAGTTGTTGGTAGAAAATTTTCCCCGTCTCCACATCTCCCATTCTCCTCATCTCTAAACAGGTTGAAGTTCCTGTTGAAATAGATGCTTGACTTGCTCCCACGATTCGGCTGCTGCGGTAGCGTCATAACTGCCGCGGTGGTTGCAGAAGAAACCGTGATCGGCATTGTAGCGGAAAATTCGGTGAGAAATATGATGTTTTTCCAATTCTGTGGCAATTCGATCGACTTGTTCTGAAGGAATGCTGGTGTCTTGAATGCCGTAAAAGCCGTAGAGAGTGCCTTTAATCTCTGCTGTGCGATGGATGGTGGGGGGGCCACCACCGGGGGTTTGGGTGGCGATGCCAGCACCGTAGAATGAGGCTGTAGCCTTGATTTCCGGTAAGGTGGCGGCGAGGTAGGCTACGTGTCCGCCAAAGCAGAAGCCGATGCAGCCAAAGTCTGGTTGGTTGACAAATGGCAAGGTTTTGAGGTAGTCGATGGTGGCTTGGATGTCGCTCAGGAGTTCGGATGCGGTAGTTTGTTCTTTGTATTTTCTCCCGATTTTGATGTCTTCGGGGGTGTAGCCTGTTTCAAAGCCGGGGGCGAGGCGTTGGTAAATGGCTGGGGCGATCGCCACATAGCCCTCTTTTGCTATTCTTTCGGTAACTTCGCGGATGTGCGAGTTGACACCAAAGATTTCTTGAATGACGATAACTGCGGGAAATTGTCCTGCTGCTGCTGGTTGGGCTAGGTAGGCGGCGATTTGCAAATCGCCGTTGGGGATTTTGACGTTAGCTGTATGAATTTCTGAGTTGGTCATTTGTGAAGGAGATTTTTGTTATTGAACCGCGAAGGCGCGAAGAACACGAAGGAAGAAAAGAGAAGTTTTGTATGAATATTATTTTTCCTATTATACCAAGATTTTGGGCTGAAGATTTTTTTGTTTTGGGACTCTGCGTGTCTTGGTGGTTGGTTAATTTTACGACATCACGTTATCAGGAAATTTTTGTTTCAAAACTGGCATGACTGGACAAGGCTTGAGTTCTTGCAAATTATCGGGTTTGTTCCAAGTGAAAGGGCCTTTTTTTTCGGCTGCCATCCACAGCAAGCTTTTGGCTCTTGTCATGGCTACATAGAGCAATCTAAACTCTTCTGCTGTTTTCAAATATCCAGCTTGTTCCCAGGCTTGAGTGAGAGTTGGAAAAGCCTCTTTTTTGTGTAAGCTAGCTCGGATTTGTGCTCTGGCTACTTCTGCTAAGGTAAAATCTCCTAAAAATTTAGCTTGTGGTAAGACTCGCAAACTTCCGGGTATAATTTGGTCGTGTAGAAATGGGATGAAAACGCAATCCCAATCTAATCCTTTTGCTTTGTGCATGGTAATGATTGTTAGTTGACATTTGCTGGTATAGCGTTCTTCTATTTTCTCTTCTGCTTCCACTGGTTCAAATCTTTCGGAAGTGACAATTTCACTGAGCACACCCAACATATTGCTCATTGAATTGTTGCCAATAGTTTGGATTGCGACTCGTTCAGCTAATTTGTCTGCTGTGGCTAATTCTGTTTGGTCGTATTGCAGGGCTAGGGCTAGAAATGAGATGATTTGATATGGTGGAAGTTCTAAGCGGGCTTGTAATAAACCGCAGCAAAAGTAGCGACATTTCTTAACTGGGTCTGATTGCTTTGGGTCGAGGGGGCCTGGGTACAGAAATTGCTCTGGGCTTGTGGTAAAGGCATTGTAGTCTTGTTTGGGGATCAGTTGCCGATCGCTCAAAATCTTGAGTGCTGCTTTTAGGTAGTCTGGTGAGTGGGGGCGATCGAGAAATTGCAGTAATGTTAAGATTTCCCAAGGTACTTGAGAATGTCGATCGCGTTCTCCCACATCTTCTATCTTAATCCCATATTTTTTTAAATCTACGCTTAATCCATATTTATGAGGATTTTCTAGCACCTCTTTGATTAACTTTCCTTGTTTGTTTTCTCTCACTAAAACAGCCATCGACTTGAGATGTTCTAAGGGCAATGTTTGCTGATTCTCTTCGTCTCTCATCTCCCCAGATTCTGGGATATCTTTTTCGGTACTTTTCCATTGAAAATCTGTTGGCAAAAATTCCTCTACCAACTGAATAACTCGCTTGCCAATTAATTCGATGCTCTGGTAGATATCGCGAGGAGTGTACAATTCTAAGCCGCGACCAAGGGGTTCGGGGTTGGCATTTATTTGCTGGTCATCGCTGCCAACAGCTTGAATATCTTGCTCGCGAAATGGCGGTTCTGTTCCCGCTAATTCGGACTCATTTACCCATTTCAAAATAAAGTTGGCTGCATCTATAATCACCTGACTACTGCGACCAGCTACATACATTTTGGCTAACTTATTTTGACGTTCGCATTCATCACAAAAGTCGTTAAAATAAATCGGGTCTGCGGGTGTGAAAGTAGAATTTATCGCTTGATTTGGGTCGCCAACTCTGATAAAATTTTCCGGTAATTCTGGATGTTCTGGATCTTGAGCTAATGTTTTTAAAAGCTTAGTCTGTAAAGGTGTAGAATCTTGGGCTTCGTCTTCAAAAACGGCAAATACTTGTTTTTGCTCGATCGCCCTTGCTCTCGGATTCTCTAACACTCGCAAGGCTGCTAAAATCATTTCGTCGTAATCGATAAAATCCCGACTCTTCAACACAGCCTGATATTTCTGATATAAACCTCCTGCTACAGCTAAAATTTCATAACTGTCTCCCGCAGACATAGCTCCCATTTCTAATAAATCTTCAGGAAATAAACCTGAAGATTTGGCTTCGTGAATTACAGTGGTAGCTAACTGTGGCAAAATCTCTGTTCGTAAAACAGACTGTCGTCGCATTCTCTCCGTTTCTTCACCATCAAATTGCTGTCCTTCTAACAAACTTTGATATCTGCGGGGATGTTCCGCTATCCAACTTTCTACACAGGCGCGAATTAAGCGGTGACTTTGAGTGGTGTTAACTAAAGTTGAATTTTCTAAATTTAAACCCGATAAATCAGGATGGCGCCTCGCAATATTTAATGCCAAACCGTGTAAAGTGTTGACAACAAAACCGCCTTGGGGTAAGGACAATTCTTTCAATCTGTCGCGGATTTTAAATTTAATATTAGCAGCAGCCGATCGCGTAAAAGTCACTACTACTAACTGACGGCGGCTGTGAAGTTGATGGCGGGCGATCGCAATTGCTGACGCAGCAGCCATTCCCGTAGACTTCCCAGCCCCAGGCACCGCCGAAACCGCAAGGGGGCCACCTTGCCAATTTGCCATGTCTTTCTGGGCGTCACGCAAGCTGTCGCGAATCTTCTGACAAGCTTGTTCTCGCAAAATGGATGCTAACTCCGATCCTGATTGTGAAGTAAACAGGCTTTCGGGGCTCTTGATACCAGTAATTGAGGAAGTAAAATTAGGCTCGAATTCGTCAGTCATGGGATTTTAGATAGGAGATTTTAGTCGATAAAAATATTTTTAACGCTCTACCGTTTCAATTTCTGTATCAGCTATCCTGAGACTATTGATTCCCGCTTAAGCTAAAACCACCATAACATTTAATACCCAAAGGTTTTTAGAGGACAAACTACCCATGCAAATTTACCTTAAAACCAATTCCCAGCCACCAGTAAAGCAAAGTCGGAACGGATTAAACAAAAGCACAACTCGCTTTGCCCTAGTCGCATTTTTAACTTTATCCTCTACCATTGCTTTGCCTAGTTGTGGTACTCAACCCACCAGCCAGGAAAACCAAGTGGCTGCTGGCGCTCCACAAGCTTCTCCGGCACCCCCAGCAACCACAGCAGAACCGGCAGCATCAAAAATGGCTGCTGCACCAAAAGATGCCAAAGATGTCAAAGCAGAAACTCCCACCACTCGTCCCCAACTGATTAAAAAAGCCGAACTTGGTCTAGTTGTCAAATCTATTGATGCTAGCACTAAATCTGTGACTAACATTGTCGAAAAACAGCAAGGTGATATCTTGGGTTTCCAAAGCGAAAAGCCACCCGATTCTAGTATCCGACAAATGGCAACTTTACAGATTCGCGTGCCTCAAGAACGATTGGAAACTACTTTAGATAGTTTAGCAAAACTCGGAACCGTACAGAATCGCGCTCTGACTGCGGAGGATGTGACTGCTCAGTTGGTGGACAATGAAGCTAGACTGCGGAATCTGCGTAAATCGGAGGAAGTGGTATTAAAAATTATGGACCGTTCTGGTTCTGTGGGTGATGTACTCAAAGCTGCTCAAGAATTGACCCATATTCGGGAGTCTATCGAACGAATTGATGCTCAGTTAAAGAGTTTGCGAAATCAAGTGGCTTATTCTATTATTAGTCTCACTTTAGAAGCAGCAGTATCTTCTCAACAAGTTCCAGAACCTTCTCTTGGTTTGCGGATTCAGGAAACTTGGGGGAAAGCCACTCATTCTGTAGGAGAATTAACTTTTGGTTTGTTTGATTTAGGTATTTGGTTGTTGGCTTACACTCCTTATTTTTTGGTGATTGGGGCTGCGGTTTATGGTTTTAAGAAGTTTAAGAAACCACAGTCTGTCCCCAAAATAGAGGAACAGAAATCCCTTGATTAGTCATTGGTTATTAATTTTAAGAACAGGCAAGATGCCTGTTCTACTCGTTACCAGGCTCTGCCTGGTAATGCAGATTCGGAGGCTCTGCCTCCAATTTCGATCGGCAGCTTTTCGAGGCAGAGCCTCTGGATCTCGGTTCCCAGGCAGAGCCGGGGAACCAGTTAAATTTTAAGAACACGCATTTTTAACTAATCTACTCGTTACCAGGCTCTGCCTGGTAATGCAGATTCGGAGGCTCTGCCTCCAATTTCGATCGGCAGCTTTTCGAGGCAGAGCCTCTGGATCTCGGTTCCCAGGCAGAGCCGGGGAACCAGTTAA